>CAYTAW010000247.1:1452-5602 GCA_964435675.1 uncultured Bdellovibrionales bacterium | reverse complement strand
ACTCATGGGGGAGGCGCCTGAGTCGCTGTGCGCAACGGGGCCCATGCTGCGTATGGATCCTCCAAACGACAACCGAAACTCCCTCGATTGGCACCAAGATTCTTCCTATTATTCACAAAATCTTCAAGGTGAGAACGGAGTGGTGCTCTGGATACCTATGCACCATGTCGACGCAGGTAACGGCGCAATTCTCGTCTGCCCCGGCAGTCAGAGAGAAGGAAAAATCGCGGTAAAGAGTACCGGCAAATCAAACGATCTCGAGTCCGAGCAGTTCAGAATACCTCAGGAAGTAATCGATACCTACTCGCCTTTCCAGGTGAAAGCAGAGGGTGGCGATGCCGTAGTGTTCACTATGGATCTACTGCACCGCAGCGGAACTAACAGTTCAGACAAGATCCGCTTCGTCGCCGGAATTCGCTATCATAAAATGCTTACCGACGATTTTCTGCCGGGCAAGCATATATATCAGGAAAATACCAGAGTTGGACGCATGAGCGATTACCTTAAGCGCCAGCAGATATCTCAATAGCTTCGCCGATGTACTTTACGCAAATTTGGCGACGCGCTGGATTTCTTGCTCGACGGCAGCATGAAAAACCTGCGCATCAAACTTTTCGTTCTTTGAAAATAGATCTCGCAGGAGCGTCTGCAAGCGAGCGGCTATGCAGATCCGCCCCAATCCCTTGATAGCCGGAAATCGCCTTTCGAGCTCCGAAACTGCTTTCGCAAGGCTTTCAAAATCATTACTGAACTCGAGCACTTTCTCATGGTCGCGGTAACGAGAGCCGCGATTATCCACGTCTGGCAGAAGTGCGCCGCTTTCGCCTTTTACGTGCTCACCTTTAGTAGACCAGTAGCGTAAGTCGCCGCCGCCCATCCATATCCCCTCGCCATCAAGCAATGTACGGCGCGAAGTATCATAGGTGGTTCCACCCATCAAACGGCGCACTTCGGAAAATCCGAGTTTCTTTAGACACGATGACACATCTTCATCCGTGTACGCTTTCAAGATTGGAACAAACCAATCATCAATAAATTCAGCAATGCGGCCGGTAGGGGTGCCGGTAAGCGCCAGATGCGCAATCGTCAATTCAATCGGGACTTCCTTCAGCCATTCCCGGAAGAAGAATACCATATGCCAATAGAGCCCGCCGGAGCCGTATAAATATAGCCAAAAATTACCGCCGACTTTTAAGATGCGCGAAACTTCCGCTAATGTCTTGGTTGGGTCGATGGTGTGATGGAGAACACCGTTGCACCAAACAACGTCGAATGATTGGTCCTCGAAGGGTATTTCAAGCAACGAACCCAGTTTCGGTTTAATGATATTTTCATAGCCAAAAAGCTTCGCATGCTTCGTCGTTGTTTCGATATTACGCTCGGTAAGGTCGTATGAAATCACTTCTGCGGCGCCCAGTTCCGCCATTAATATCGAGGCGCGCCCGCCTCCGCAACCAGCGTCAATGCAGCGCTTGCCGCGAAACGCATCGGCGGAAATATTATTCTGCGCAAGACGAACCTTTAGCGGCTCGAGAAACTCGAGAAACTCTTCCTTCGAATAACGATTGAACGTTTCACCATAAACAATCTTGGTTAAATCTTCCTGCTTCTTGGCATTCATACTGACGCTCCAACCTTAAACGCTTTCAATCGCTTCTTTGAAAATTTCCACCGTATAAGCCATATCTTCTAGGGTAAGATGTGGCCCCACCGAGAGCGCTATCGAACAATCGCTGATGCGCCGCGCGTTGGGGAAGTCGCTCTCCGCTACCGGATATTTGTCGCGATAATACTTTAAAAATGGAACTGGGTGCGGATAATAGACGCTCGTACCGACGCCCTGCGTATTCATGTGCTTGACGATCTCGAAGCGTTTCTGCTCTAACTTTTTACCGAGGATAACCGAGAGGCAGTAATAGCTGCTCTTGAATTCGCCATGGCTCGATTTGAGCAGCGAGATCTCCGGAATCTCAGCCAGCTGCTTTTGTAAAAAGGTATAGTTTTCTTCACGTTTGTCGAGAAATCCCTGAATCCTCTTCATCTGCTCTATGCCGATGGCGGCACCCAACTCGTTCATGCGGTAGTTAAAACCGAGCATCGTTACATCGTAAATTCCAGGAACCTGACGCTCGGAAACGGTGCGGTCGACGCCAAAGGCCTTCTGCCTGGTAATGCGATCAGCGACCTTTTCATGCTTCGTTGTTAACATGCCGCCTTCGGCGGTTGTCATATGCTTTACTGGATAAAATGAGAAGCATCCGGCATCGCCAAAATTGCCCGCGTGAATTCCGTCCAAATACGTTCCAATTGCCAAGGCACAGTCTTCAACGACAAAAAGATTATGCTTCTTCGCTATCTCATTAATTCGGCGCATATCGACCGGCATTCCGAGAAAATGCACTATTGAAAGCGCTTTCGTCTTAGAAGTGATCTTAGATTCAATTTGATCGATATCGATATTACCGGTTACCGGTTCGGCATCAACGAATACAGGACGCGCCCCTGTTAGTTCTACCGCATGCGCGGTCGCATTATGTGTTTGGGCAGGCACGATCACTTCGTCGCCCACTCCCAGACCGAGATAAAAGTAACAAAGGTGAAGCGCGGCGGTGCAGGAAGATACCGAGACGGCGTGAGGCGACTTTGTGAATTTCTTGAACTCTACCTCGAAATCCTTCGCGCGTGGCCCGTGGACGAGGATGTCGCCATTCAATACATCCATTACCGCTTTCTTTTCTTCGTCGCCGATTATCGGCTTACCAAATGCAACTTTTCTCATACTATGCTCACTAAACGTACCGCACGGTCACCGGAGAACCCTCACGAACTGATTCCTCAACGGCGAGGCAAACCGACATGGCGGAAAACACGTCTTCCCGACAGACTATAGGTTCTCTCCGATCGACAATGCAATCAATAAAATCTGAAAATAGAACGCCCTTCGCTATCCCGGCATTTGTCTGCTGCATTACTTCGCCCGGACTCTCGCGCTCTTGATACCAAATCGCTTGCTCCCTTCCATTGACGAAACTCGCCTTGGTTCCATATACCTCTACTGCGTGGTAGTGCGGATGGACGCATCCGAAATTTGCACCCAGTCTCCCGAGCACCCCTGATTCGAAGCGCAAATTTGCGATCACCAAATCGTCATGATTAAACGCCGTTCCCTGCGTGCAGATCTTGTTCGCCATCGCGCTTACTTCTACCACTGGAGAATCAGCGAACCAGAGCATCAGATCAACCATGTGAATCCCGCCGCCACCGACAATCGAATAATAATCGATTTCACTGCGCCATCCGCTCAACAGCTTATGTATGCGGCCGAAATTATAATCGGCCGAGAGAAAATAGAGATCGCCCAAAAGCCCCGCGCCAATTCTCTTCTTCACTTCCGCAAAGCGTCCAAACTGGCGCAGAATCAGATTCGAAGAAAATTTCAATTCCGGCTTTTCCGCAAGCACACCACGAATTAACTGAGCCTCTTCACGTGTTTGACAGATCGGTTTTTCCACAAAAACGTGCTTATCCGAACGGGCCGCATTTACTACCTGCTCACAATGAACGTCGTCATAACTAGCAATACAAACTGCGTCGATTGTCGCATCATTTATAATAGCGCTGGCGTCGGGCGCGATTCGCACGTTGCCGTACTTCGCCGCCACTGAGCGGCACCTCTCTTCCGAGAGATCGCAGATGGTGATCTGCGCGCAATTGCCATTCTTAGAAGCCGCTTCAACGTGCGCTTCCCCGACCCCTAACCCTATCACGCCGATATTGATCGCCATTATAATTCGGCACCCTCGAGCAAATCGTATTTTTCCTGTAACGAATACGTGTGCGGCGGTCTCTCTAGCGCGCGCATCCACCGTTCCAGTTTATCAAAATCTTCCCGCGTATCGACTGAGAATTTGTGGCGCCGTGGCTCCGCCAACCCGCTCTCTAGCACCTGCGTCTTAAAGCGCCCGTTTTGCTGATAAAAGTACTTAGTTACGTGCTCGAAATGCTCTGGCGCGTTAAAATGCGGATACTGGTCGATAAAAACCTCCGTGCGGAAGCACTCAACATTCATTCCGGATGGATAGGTGGCATTGAGCGCAGTGGTTACCAGATCATAGGCTCCGCTCTCTATCGCCTCGAGTGCGCGCCGCAC
>CAYTAW010000247.1:0-1442 GCA_964435675.1 uncultured Bdellovibrionales bacterium | reverse complement strand
GCGCGTCAATGAGGGGGCTATCACCGCACAAGCGAATAAAGTGACGCGGTTTCCGTTCCTTCAAAACTTCGAAGAAGCGCGACGCCACATTCTTCTCATCCCCACGATAGCACCCTATTCCATTGGCGCGGCAAAACTCTTCGACGCTATCGTCTCGGGCCAGCGTTGAAGTAGCAACCACAATCTTCTCTCGCGGCAACACCTGCTCTAACGCCTCTACCATGTATTGCAAAATCGATTTTCCAGCGAACGGAAGTAAAATTTTTCCGGGCAGTCGCTCGGACCCAATGCGCGCCTGAATGATGACCAATACGTCAGCCATGAATTTCGAGAAACAATTTGCAATTGATAAAATTGAAGAGAAATTTGCTAAAACTATTGGGGTACGATTCGCGAGCCAGAACTTCTTCGATACTGCCGCGGTTGACGTATTCGTAAATGGGACTGTCGTTCAGCAGCAGATCGCGCAGCGTATTGTGATCAAGGTCGAAAACAGATTCGACTGAGGCGTTAAAGCCTTTCTTTTGCCGATCCAAACGCACAGTATCGTTTAGAATTCCCTTCATTGATTCGCGCAGCAGCCACTTGCCATAGCCATTCTTAATCAGATGCTCGGCCGGAATAGAAAAGGCGAATTCGAGTAGTCGGCTGTCGAGAAACGGACTGCGGTTTTCGAGCGAGTAAAACATCGAGTTCAAATCGTCCTCGTGAAGCACAACGCGGCTCGCTTCGTAGAAGATCTCGTTCAACATACGATTGCGGAGGAGCGAATCGCACAATTGTCGTTCAGTAAAGTCCTCGTTAAACGGCACCTTCAAATAGGACTGAAATATGTCGTTATTGAGATAAATATGCCTTCGCTCATTCCGGCTCTCACGGTACAGATTGGGATTTTGCAGGAAGGGATTACGCACTACAGGCAGAATGTGTTTCTGCCACTGGGCTAAATACTCTTGATAATTCGGGTGGTCGCGCATCTCATAGAGATGAAGATTAAAATGGTCGTAATAGCCGGTAAATAATTCATCGGCGGCAGTTCCGGAAAAAACGACCTTAAACCCATCCTGCGAAATTGCTTTTGAAAGAAATGAGTGAATATAGTACGTAATCGTGGCGATCGGCGCATCGTGATAGGCGATTAAATCTTTAAGGCGATCGAGCGACGCTTCCTTCTCAAGCACGATCGTATGCAGCGTGCTGCCAATATCCTTGGCCGTGGCTTCTATATTTCCCTGCTCATTGTACCGCTCGTCCGGATCGATAATTGAATAGCAGTGAGTCGAACTATTAAATTTCTTAGCGGCGACCGAAGCAATCGTTCCCGAATCGATACCGCCACTTAAACAAAATGCGAGCGGCACATCCGACCGGAGGCGAATACGCACGCTTTCGAGCACCTTCTCCCGCGTGCCTTCGAGCGCATCCGCCTCAGTCATCTGCTT
>CAYTAW010000246.1:0-5625 GCA_964435675.1 uncultured Bdellovibrionales bacterium | reverse complement strand
CCCATGCACGGCGGAAAAATCATTATTTTGGCAGTGGTCGTTTCGCTATTGAGCGCCTGCGGCTATTCGTTTCAGGGCAGCGGTAGTATCCTTCCGCCCGAAGTTAAGAAGGTCTACATCCCGATAGCCCAAAACATGACACCTGAAGTGTCTCTCACATTAATTTTGACCGAGGCGATGCGAGATCGATTCGATCGCTTTGGTGTGTTGACTGTCGTCGACGAGCAGCGCGACGCTGACGCTATTCTGACCATGTCGATACTTTCGCTCAAGCGCGATACGGCCGCTACTGCGTCGGGTACGAACGCCCAGATTAAGCAAAACGCGACGATCACCATCTCCGGCGAGCTTAAAAAAACCACAGGAGAAATTCTCTGGCGCAATAACGGAATGACTCTTTCAAGGCCTTTCGGATCGACAAGTGACGTTGTTGTGGCGTCTTCAGCTGATTTTGCCTCTGCGGGCTTGAGTTCCACCGATCTCGCAAATATCGGTACGCGGGAAGTAACGCGCGGTCAAGAAAAGCAAACCTTTGAGGCTATCGCGAACGATGTTGCAATACGCGTCTACGATGAGGCAGTGACGCCGGATTTTTAAGAATTGTGGGACATCGGTCCCCCTCTAGCAGGCAGGTGATAACGGTTTATAGGGCGGTTAGCCAGGGCACGTGAAGAGGCCCGCGTTCGGTCGAGGAATATTTTAGCAGTCTATTTTACTGAGCGATTCGACGACTACTTGATGGGCGCGCTGTACGATGGGAAGAAGTTCGAGTGCGCGTTTTTGCGCATCAGCGCGTTCGCCTCGTCTGCTTAGAGCCACGACGTCCGTTGCAGCGGTCATTCCTGGACGGCAACCGATTTCACTCAGGCATCCTTTCAAGGCGTGAGCATGCGTCTCAATATCATCTGATTTTCCGTTCACGAGTGCGTCTTGTAGTCCCAGTATCAAGGCTTTGAGCGTCAAGTCGTAGGAATCGAGAATTATTTTAAACCGAGAGTGATCTTGATTGACTCTCTCCCGAAGAATCTCGGTGTCGATCAATGGTTGTTCCGAGGAACTATGAGGATTAATTCGCGCCTCGATCTCGTTTATTGCGGAAATGATATAGTCAACGCTGCGCATGACTCCGCGGATTTCGTTCTCCTGTGAGTTATCGATTGAAAAAACCGCTGAACGCTGGCTCTGCCTGCCATACCGTTCCGCAAGACGCTCGATTGTTAGCTCGAGCTCTTTAGTATCTATGGGTTTAGTTATTACACTGTTTGCGCCAGCGCCGCGGATGCGCTCCTGCTCTTCCGCCAGCACATGGGCGGTCACGAGCAGAATCGGCATGCGGCGATTCTCGGTCAGGTCGAGCTGATCTTCGCGCTCTCTAATTCGCCGCACCGCGCTGACCCCGTCAAGTACCGGCATTTGCACGTCGGTAAGCACCACATCGTAGTCTTTATCTTTCTCGTTACGCTCGCGAAGACCGAGCCGCGCACCAAGCGCTTCGAGCAGTTCTTCGCCATTATTTACCGCGGTAACGCGGTGTCCCATATCGTTGAGCATGCAGCGCAATACAATCTGATTGGTTACAAGGTCGTCGGCGATAAGTATTTCGAGCGCCTTTTTGCTGGTCGGCGTGATGTCGATGAAATCATCATACCCCTCGAAATTTTCCTTGAAGTTTCCGGTAAAGATGCGTGCCGTTTCCTGCGAGATCAGAGGAGTAAGAATTAAGTTATTGATCGAGAGCCCGCGCAGCTGCTCACGATAGGTCAGCTCGTGCGGTGACAAAGAAATCAGCACCTCTTGCGCGCCGCGTAAATCGATGAATTTTTTGAGAATAGCCCAGCTGCGCTGGCTGGCGAGGGCGTTGCCGGCGATTACCAGCTTATCGATTTTGGCGATCTCGATTTGATTTGGATCGAGCAGCCGCAGCGAGCCAGTAGAATGTTGGGTAACCACTGCGCCGAACTGTATAAATGCCTGCGAGACGAGCACTGTTTCAAGTTCCGAATTGTTGATAATCCAAACTTTGGAGTTCCGAAGATCTTGCACATATACCGAAGACGCGTTTTGCTCCGTTTTAAGCGGGAGTTCGAAGATAAATCTGCTGCCCGAATTCAGGGCACTTTCGACGCGGATCGTTCCGCCCATCGCAGTGACGAGCTGCTTGACAATCGTTAATCCAAGTCCGGTTCCCTGATACTGTCGGCTCACCGAGTCGTCCACTTGCTGAAATGGCTCGAAAATCGCCTGCAGTTTTTCCTCAGGGATCCCCATCCCGGTATCTTCAACCACAAACTCAATACCGTCGCCCCCGTCGCTCCGACTTATTTTTCTTACGTATAGCGCGACGTATCCCTGAGAGGTGAACTTAAGGGAGTTGCCAATTAAGTTAACGAGGATTTGCGAAAGGCGTTTGCCATCGCCGATGATGCGGTCGGGAAGTGCTTCGTCCACGCTGGCGACGCACTCTATTGGGTCGCTTTCGATGCGCTCGAAAACTCGAGGTGCAATAATTCGAAGCGCGCTGCGAATCGTGTTCCGTAGATCGATCGGCTGCGCGTTCACCGAGAGTAGTCCCGCCTCGGATCGAGAGAAATCGAGAATATCGTTTACAACACCAAGCAGGCCAATCGCTGAGTCACGCACCATGCCGAGATGGGAACGGGTGGTTTCATCGGTTATGCCTTTGCGCACGATGCGGACAAGACCGAGAATACTGTGAATGGGGGTGCGAAGTTCGTGGGAAACTTTGGCAACAAAGTTCGATTTGGCATGGTTTGCGGCCTCATTTGCATCTTTAGCGGCTTGAAGCGCCTGTGTCCGCGATTCTTCGAGTTCCTTTCGTGTGTTCTGCAGCGAATGAACAAGGGCTGTAATTTGATTATACAACTCGGCAATTTCATCGTCTTCTCGAGGCGCGGATGGATTCGGTACGTTGTGTGCGTGAAGAGCATTTGACGTTTCTTTTCCCAGCTTCTCAAGATCGCCCATGACGTATTTGGCATATACGGCCGAGGAAGCCGACGCACAAATTATGCATGTGAGCGCGGCGAGCAGTGGAAGCATTCCGAGAACCGCCAGTCCTTCGAGCGCGCTGATTCGCGCCGTGCGGATATGAATCTTGAGTACTGGCCCGCCGAGTAAATCGGGTATAACCAATGTTCCATCGATTTCCCGGCCGTCGATAATCTGCGCTTCAGACGGTGCGTCAAGCTGAGAGAAGGAGGCATCTTCTATAACAACATTCAGTTTTGCCCGCTTGGACACCTCGCGCGTCGCTTGATCATCTACCGGTGCCGCGAATACGAGAACGCCCGTTTCTGGTTTGGTGCCGTTCGTGTCGGTTATAGGGCAGGCCGCGGCGTAGAGCGCCCCGATTGGCGAATTCACGAATCCGGATTTAGGCTCACGCGCACTGGCCAAAGCGGGTACGGATGCGATTATCGCCGCCAATGGATCGGAAACAGGGGATATCGTGTCTCCGATGAGGCTTTGGCCTTCGATAAATTTGCCGTTGGTATCAAAGAAGAACATGTGCCCGACTTTAATTTTTTTGAAAACGTCGACGGTAAAATTCTCGCTGCGATATTTTTGATTTTGTTTTTCGATGAAATGATACGAGTCGTCCCACTGCGCATAGTCGACGGTTTTTACCTTGAGTTCATCGAGCCTTCCATGCAGCGCGCGATAGGCGACTTCGATATTTTCACGCATCGCGCTCGAGTCGACCTGCGTGGCGCCAATTGAATATATGATATAGTATGCGGCGAGGCTTGCCGCGCCCGCCGCAAAAATAGTCAAAAATATGCGCCTTGTTAAGCGAGCGAGCATCGCGCCATTCGCCTTCTGTTTCAAATCCCACTCTACGTTCCCGGCGGTCGCGGCACGCACGCTCTTCGCGAGCGATAGCAGCCTGCTCGACACCGAAGCTTTAAACTGAAAGATAAGTGCCAGCGCCGTTAAAATAGCTATTGCGAGCAATACTTCGAACAGTAATCGTGATACAAATTCCGCGATCAAATTTGTCGTACGCGTCTCTTCTATCCTGAAAATGAGCGCGGGTTCGTCTTTGAAATCATTTGCGAGGCCATAGATATGCATGTAGTCGGTCGAGATTGACTTGGCGACGAACGGCTGGCCTGAGCGCAACGAGTTCAATATAGAGAGTGTTTCGGCGCTGCGCGCCAGTCGATCAACGTTCCAGAAAGTGATCTTGAGATTTGTGCGGTTGGTGAGCGTCTCGAAAACCGAGGCTGCAATGCGCCGCGTTGCGACCATCGTTCCGCGGGCGGGCCGCTTAGCGTCGTTGCTGGTAATCGGATATGCAACGATAAGGTGCAGCTCTCCTCCGATCCGCGCAATTTCACGAAACGGAGTTCCCCTGTGAGCAATGAGTAATTCACGAATCGGTTCTACGAACTGCTTCGAAGGCATTAACGCTTTCCCGGTCTGCGCGGAGGTTCCAAAGGTCAGCTTTTCCGGATTTGCAAAAAAAAGCACTGTATCGAAATTCAGCGTATTCAGAGTAGGCGGATTTAGGTTCGTGGAGACGAACGATGGGTTCCTTGACGCCATGAATTCGTACGTTTCATCCCATTGCGCCCAGTCAATTAGTTTGACCGCTTGCTCATCGAGTAGGCCTGCAAGAGCGGACTGGACGCGGGATACATGCTCGGCCTGGGATGCTGCCTCGATTTTTTCGAAGGCAGCTGTCAGTGAATGCCGGCATACGCAATAGAGAGTCGCGGACAGCAAAAGCGAGGTGAAGATGCAGATGAGGGCCGTGCGCGAGTATAATTTCATTCCCGATCCATCGAATGGATATCCAGGAATAATTCGGTTAAATTACTGAAATCCTTTAATCTGAGGCCCGCGCATAGTGGGGCGGGAGAGCCCTCGGCAAAGAGCTAACATGCTTAAACTATTGCCCTACGTCATATCAGAAGCAGCAGACAGGGCATCAAGCACCGACTTTTTTAGTTTTTCAAATCCAACCGGCCGCGCGATGTATCCTGAGGCTCCGAGAGACAGTGCTTTCTCAAACACTTCGTTTTCGGCCACGGCGCTAATGAGGATGAAGGGAGTACTGCAAAGCTCCGGATCTTTTTTCACGAAATTAAGCAAATCCATGCCGGTTTTGGGGCACATCATGTAATCGGAGATAATAAGCGCGGGCTTATTTTGCTTTGCCTTTTCATAGGCTTCTCCGCCGTCTGACGCCTCGATGCAACTCGGAAATCCAAGCTCCTCCAGCATTTCGCAGATGATCGCGCGAAATCCAGGAATATCGTCTACTACTAAAACTGCTTGCTCTGACATACTGAAGGCCTCACCTATCTTGAGGTAGATCGGTTGATTGAGTCGAGGCCATAATGTTTCGGGCCGAAATCGATAGAAATCGTCAAATATCGGACGATTTTTTGTGAAAATTTCCGAGAAATGACGTGTTCGTCTATCCCATCGATATTTCAATTCGAACAGTGGTATCAGACTGCTGTCCGTAAGGAATTTCGCTCTGCGAAAATTCCTTACCGTCGATGCTAATTTTTCTTACTCCGTTCTCAACCCCGTCTTGATTTCGCACCGTGATCTCGTAAGAAACGCCCTGATGCGTAAAGGTCATCTCAAAGC
>CAYTAW010000245.1:0-5635 GCA_964435675.1 uncultured Bdellovibrionales bacterium | reverse complement strand
GGTGTATGCCGATCGAGGAGATGATCGCCCGTGGGCCGGATACCTTGATGTTCGGGCCGTTGAAGCCGGTCGGTCTCACCGATCCGCGCACCGGCAAGCGTCCGCATGCCGTGATGCAGCTCCGGCAAGATGATCATGCGGGTATGCTGTGGAGCATGGTTGGAATGCAAACGCGCATGAAGCACGGCGAGCAGCTTCGTATTTTTCGCGAGTTGCCCGGGATGGCTGAGGCCGAATTTGTGCGCCTTGGGTCGGTTCATCGAAACAGTTTTATCGATTCTCCCAAGTGCTTAAGCTCTGTGCTCGAGTGTCGCGGGCATCCCGGTCTTTTCTTTGCCGGCCAAATTACTGGAGTGGAAGGCTACGTTGAATCTACCGCGGCCGGATTGCTGGTTGGAACCAATGTGGCGCGACTGATGCAGCGCCGCGAAACGCGGCCTTTTCCGCTCGAGACGGCTATCGGGTCTCTTGCGGCGTATGTCAGCGATCCGCAGCGTAAAGAATTTCAACCGATGAATATCAGCTTCGGATTAATGTCTTCGTATGCCACGCGGATTGCCCAGAAGAAGCGCCATGAGTCGAAAAAGGATTTGCGCGGTGCCGTTTCCCAGCAGGCGCTCGCGGCGCTCGCTGAGTTCCTCCGTGAAATGTAAAAACCCCTGTATTTCTCGCTAATATTGCTCCGTTTTGCGATACGAGGTAAAAAGGATAGCCTATGTCGAAGAAAGTTTCCTTTCCCAAAGAGCGCATGCGAATAGTGCTGCTCGAATCGATCCATCCGGTTGCGGTAGATGTATTCAAAGAGGCGGGTTATTCAGCAGAGATCGTGAGCGGCGCCTGGTCTGAGAGCGAACTGCAATCTGAACTGTCATCGGTACATGTCCTTGGATTGCGCTCAAAAACCGAAGTGCGCGCCAGTGCGCTCGTTAATGCGCGCTCGCTTCTAGCGATGGGATGTTTTTGTATCGGTACCAATCAGGTGGATCTTGCTCCAGCGGCAAGTATTGGAATTCCGGTTTTTAATGCGCCGTTTAGCAACACGCGCAGCGTTGCCGAGTTGGCAATCGCCGAGATTATCATGCTTGCGCGTAAGGCCGCGCATAAAAGCCAGCTTCTCCACAGTGGCAAGTGGGAAAAGACCGCAACGCGCTGCTTCGAAGTCCGTGGGAAAACGCTGGGCATTATCGGCTACGGGCATATCGGTCAGCAGGTGGGCGTACTGGCCGAAGCGCTCGGCATGAAAGTTCTCTTTTACGATGTGACGCAAAAGCTTCCGCTCGGGAATACGCGGCAGGTGGCTGTGCTTCATGATTTGCTCGGGCTTTCTGACTTTATTACGCTACATGTGCCCGAAACGCCGGTCACAAAGAATATGATTTCGACGGCTGAACTGAAGAGCGCAAAAAAGGGCTCCTACCTTATTAACTTGAGCCGCGGCTCGGTAGTCGATATTCCAGCTCTGAAGGAAGCATTGCTGAGCAAGCATCTGGAAGGCGCTGCACTCGATGTATTTCCCATCGAGCCGCAGGGAAATGTGGCTGACTTTACCGTTGAATTGGCCGGCATCCCTAACGTTATTCTTACGCCACACATCGGCGGTAGCACCGACGAGGCGCAGTATAATATAGGGATCGAGGTAGCGACAAGTTTGATAAAATTTATCGAGACGGGAACGACTGCGAGCGCCGTAAACTTCCCGCAGGTGGAACTACCGGTGGTCAAAGACAGTCACCGTATCCTCAATATTCACCGCAACGTTCCGGGCGTGCTCTCGAGCATCAACCAAATCATTGCGAATATGGGGGGGAATATTAAAGGGCAGTATCTGCGCACCACCGATGACGTCGGTTACTTGATAATCGATGTCGATCAAAGCATTTCGCGTCAAGTTAAAGATCATATTGACGCGCTTGAAACAAATATAAAAACTCGGCTTCTATTTTAATCGTGTCCGGCCAAAGCGACGCCATAGTGATCGGCGCAGGGATTTCAGGCCTGACGGCGCAATATCTGCTCTCGACGCGCGGCAAAAAGGTAACCCTAATTGCTCCCGCAGACGCCGGGGGAATGCTGCGCACTGAGCGAAAAGATGGATTTACCCTTGAGCAGGGACCGAATGTAATCCTCGAAAAGCCGGAAATTTCTAAGCTAATTGATCTTCTCGATTTGCGCGGCGAAATTGTTTACCCCTTGTGCCGTTACCGGCAGTTCATCGCATGGGGCGAAAAGACATTCGAGATGCCCAAAGGGCCGCTTCAATTCCTAAGAAGCGGCCTTTTCTCGCTGCGAGAGAAAATCAGAATTGTACGCGCTCTCTTTGGTCGCGACGTCTTTGCGGCGCAGGCGAGTGAAGAGAGTGTGCTCGATTTTTTTTCGCGTGGTCTCGGCGAGGAGGTTGCGCGTAGGGTGCTTGATCCGGTGCTTAAGGGCATTTACGGAGGGCAGATTGACAAGTTGAGCGCGGAGGCGTTGTTCCCAGCACTGTATCCAAAACTGATCTCCGGCATGCCCCTAACGGCTTACCTGCGCGAGCGTAGAGCCGCGGCGGGGAGACGTCCCGATATTTTCGTAGTCCGTGGCGGCATGGAAGCATTCGCCCGCCGTCTATTAGAAAAGGGCGCCGAGAATGTCACCTGGCGGCGAGTTGCGGCAGTTTCGATTGGACGTGCCGGCGAAGTTTTTAGAGTGACCGACGGTGGCGGCGCTCTCCATTCGGCACCGCGTCTTATAATTGCGATGCCACTGCGCCAGGCGGTGCCGCTTTTAACTGAGGACCTGCGCAGCGATGCGCTGCAGCGCGCCGCGCAAAACCGCCGCTACGCTCCGCTGACGATAGTGCACTGCGCGGCGGAACGTATTGAAAAATTCGAGCGGGATGTCTTCGGCGTTCTCTATCCCGCCGGCAGCGAACACGCCCTTCTAGGTGCCATGTTCAATTCGTTTCTTTTTCCGCATGTTGCGCCGTCCGGCCGACAGCTGATTACCCTCTGTTTCGGGGGAATGGACGCGTACGGTAAGACCGAGCTACTTAATCCCGATAGTTCCGTGATCCGCGAGCTATGTCGTGTTAAGCTTGGCGCCGAAAACATTGAGCTGCTTTCAAGGCATTCTTGGGAAAACGCGATTCCGCAGTATGAAGCAGGGCATCGCTCGTTATCCGCGGCTGTCGCGGAGATTGAGCAGCGTTTCCCCGGAGTATCTTTCGCCACTGTCGATAGAGGCGGAGTGGGCGTTGCGGATCGCGTTAAATCGGTGATG
Organism: uncultured Bdellovibrionales bacterium; assembly: GCA_964435675.1. GTDB lineage: Bacteria > Bdellovibrionota_C > UBA2361 > UBA2361 > CAYTAW01 > CAYTAW01. The sequence goes on along the minus strand of CAYTAW010000245.1, from coordinate 2,377 downwards.
GAGTTGTTGGGAAATGAGTAAGAACGCTTTTGGATGTAAGGCAACCCCGGATCGGATTGGCGTGCTCGTGGCTCAACTGGGCACGCCTGATGCCCCGACACCGTCAGCGCTGCGACGCTATCTCAAGCAATTCCTGGCAGATCCCCGTGTCATTGAAGCTAATCGCTTTCTTTGGTGGGTAATTTTGAACGGGTATATTTTAAATACCCGGCCGAAGCGCTCAGCCCGACTATACGGAAGAATATGGCAGCCCGACGGCTCCCCGCTTCTAAAAATTACGGAGCGCCAAACGGCGGCGCTAGCTGAGAAATGTGGCCAGCTTGGTAGCGATGTAAGCGTTGTCTTCGGAATGCGGTATGGAAATCCGTCGCTGGAAAGCGCCCTCGATCGGTTGGTTAATCAAGGATGCGCGAAGATTTTACTTGTGCCGATGTTTCCTCAGTACTCAGCGACGACTACCGGATCGGTCTATGATGCAGTGTTCAAGCATTTACTCAAGCGCCGTAGCGTCCCTGCGCTGCGCGTGTTGGCTCCATACTACCGCGATACGCGGTATGTCGACGCGCTGGCCGCAACGTTGAATGATGGTCTTAAAAAGCTGTCCTTTACCCCTGAGCGGCTGGTGCTTTCCTATCACGGTATCCCGATTAAATACGTTGATAAGGGAGATCCGTATTGCTGTATGTGTGTAGAAACTACGGAAGCGTTCCGAAGTAAGGTGAATTTTGATGCCAGTAAAATTATTCATACGTATCAATCGCGCTTCGGGCGCGATCCGTGGCTACAACCATACACCGATAAGACGATTGAGGAGCTCGCCCAGAGCGGTGTCAAGCGCCTGGCGGTAGCGTGCCCCGGCTTTACCGCAGATTGCCTCGAAACGCTCGACGAGGTCGGCAATGAGGCTCGCGAATTGTTTTTACATAATGGAGGCGAGGAGCTTCAGTTGATCCCCTCCGTAAATGATCAACCGGTGTTCATCGAAGCGCTTTTTCAGATGGTGCGGGATGAGCTCCGCGGCTGGATTCAGCCGCACCATGTATGCGCCGCTGCATGCAAGGCATGTCCGGTTCCGCGTACAGCTACCGAGTAGCAGGGACCCTACGCTTATTGGCTGAGTTTTCTTATCAAGCGCGAGACAAACGTTGCCATAGTGACGGCTCTTGAAGTGCTGCCGCAATCCGCATAACGCGCCACTACCGGAGTGGTGTCAGAGAATGTAACTGCGTCCGAGCCGTCAATGCACTCCGTAACGACGCGTAAATGGAGAACCGGCTGAATTTTCTGTTTGCGGAAAACATAGGGATTTACCGACGGGAGATTGCGCGCCGAAAACGCTACGCGTTGGCTAAGCGAGGACTTTGTCCCTAACGTTAATACTCGGGAATAGCTCTGTTTTCTGCTGTATCGCCCCTCAAGCCTAATGTTGCAGGCTACTGTGCCAGCTGGAAGTGGGTCGGTTAAGGTGCGGGTGACACGGAAATTTCCCTTACTTGAGAGCTGGTAGTCGATCGTCGACGCCTCAGTCGACGCTATACTGAGCGGCGAGGTGGCGATGCGCGTGTTAGGGCATGCGTAAGCGTCCATTGCCGCAGCAATTTGCAATGCGAGCAGTACCTTTAAGACTGTGCGTGGGCGTTGAACTGTATTCATATCGGTTGCTCCTAAAAATTAATCGAATGGCGAAAGCGGATTGACTTTCGCGCTGTTCAAGCATTCGCGATTATCGGCTGTCGATGTTGTTGCGTTTGACGATGCCGGAGAACGCGGACGTTCCGGCGCAGGGATTGAGCCGATTAAATTATTGCCGCTTTGACCGGCAATCGTCGAATCGATTGATGAGCCAGAACCTGTTGAGCTCGAACCCGCTGAGCCTATCGCAAGCGCCGCTCCTGAAATCGCAGCCGCTCCCAAGGCCATGCCTCCAACGGAAGCGACGCGCATCTCCGATGAGCGCTCAAAGGATGCGCGCGAAATTTTGGTCATGCGCTCGCTATCGCATAATTCATATACTCCTTGTGAGAGATCGGAAAATTCGAGCTTGCCTTTATTAACCATCGCTTCTGCGGTGAATTCCGCAGACACCAGAGTCACTTTTTCCGGGTACGGCGCATCTCCAAGCAGCGTAACCGTCAAGTCGAAGCGCTCGCCATCGGTTGCAATCACTTGCTGCGCGCGCGTCACGCCGTTGCAGTCATTGATCGTAATATCGGATGCAAATGAATAAGAAGGAGCCGTTAGGACCAGAATCGAGGCAATGAAGCTAAGTAACCCAGCCTTGCCTTCGACCTCTGGAAATCGTCTGCTTCTATGGAAAGTGGAAATGATTTCCATAGTAATCCCAAAAAAAATAGAATTGATAGCGAGCACACTATCA
>CAYTAW010000244.1:0-5649 GCA_964435675.1 uncultured Bdellovibrionales bacterium | reverse complement strand
AAACAAGGCTGGCAGTCATCGAAAAAGATGCATCCGGCGCGCTAAAACGGCTGCAGGTAACCCAGTATAAAAGCGCGGATTTCCCAGATTTGCAGACGATAATCTCCCGCTTTTTGAACGAGCAGGGAAATCCAGCAATCTCCCGCGGCTGCATTGGAGTTCCCGGACCCGTATTAATGGGCGAAGTCAAAATCACTAACCTGCCCTGGCACCTCTCGGAGCGGGATATCGAACAGGCCACCGGATTGTCTAGGCTTCTTCTAGTCAACGACCTGGTGGCAACAGCTGCGGCGATTCCCTACCTGACACCGGGAGAATTGACCGAAATCGTATCAGGAGCTCCACCGGCTCAGTACGGTACCGCCGCGGTGGTCGCGCCGGGAACTGGCTTGGGAATGAGCTTACTTTTGCGCCGGGACGGGGGTGACATGGTAATCCCCTCCGAGGGGGGGCATGCGCGTTTTGCTCCGGCCGATGCGCGTGAAATTGCGCTGCTCGAATTCCTGACTAAGCGCGATCCCTATGTCAGCGTTGAACACCTCCTCTGCGGACCGGGAATCAAGAATATTTTCGAGTTCGTTTCAAACGCACATCCCGAGAAGCTCGGTGACCAATTAAAAAGTGAGATCAAAGCCGGCGCCGACCCTGCCGCTGTGATATCACAAAAGGCTTTGGCGAAATCGGATGCGCTCTGTACGGAAGTGCTCGAGATCTTTCTCGGCATATTAGGAAGCCACTGCGGAAATGTCGCCGTTACCGCCGTTTCCAATATCGGCATTTATCTAGGCGGTGGAATTCCCCCGAGGATTGCGCCACTACTGAGCGGCGGTGCATTCGAAAAACGGTTCCGCGATCGCGGCAAGATGACGCATATGGTCGCACATATTCCGGTTTACCTAATCAATGACGACTATGCCGCCGTCACCGGGGCCGCGTCGCTTGCATCGCGCGCATAGCCCGCGCGCTTGATTGGCTGATACGCGAACGCCGTGACTTCGTGAATCTCACCGAATCCGATCCGCTCCCGGCTCATCGGCGCGATATGCCAGAACCACCCGCTCTCCTTTACCGCCTGATAACGCTCGAGCGCGGGAGACATAGTAAGTGCCGGCTGCTCGCTCCAACCCGAATTATCGTTGGTGTAAAAGAGATACGAGCGGTCGCAGATAACCACTGCGGCAGCGGGACGCGAGCGCTCTATCGATTCTAAGTGCGCACGCTCGAGCGCAGCGTTGCACTCACGAAAAGCATCTTCGATCGTATCCGCATAGCTGCCGTCATCTTCACTGGTAATTCCCATACGCGCGAGCGTTCCACCGGCGCGATCGCGCCAATAGAGGCCGAGCTGCGAGAGGATATTCAAGGAAACAACGCACCCATACCCCTGCGGCAAATCGTAGTGCGGCGGATGACGCTGAGGCAGCGAGCGAAGAAAAGCGCCGACATTGCCCGGCGTGCGCTCTCCGGAATAGCTTCTCAACTCCTGGCTCCATAATTCAAGGACACCTGTCAAATCGTCAAAGTAAAAGTGTCGAAGGCAGTGCGCACCCGCTTGAATTCGGCGCCACTCCCTTTTCAACGAGGGATCGTAATCATACAGATCAACTGCAAGCCTTTGAGCACAAACACTCTTTAACGGAAAATCGTATAACCGCCCTGCGCCGAGAACTGCCACTGTTTCGCCCGGCCCAAGGTCTGCAATATTCTCCGCGACAAATTGCTTGGTGTGTTCTAAGTGCGCCTGCCATTCACGATTATGGCGCTTGAAGCGCGCTTGAATACCCAAACCCATCGAAACAAAATCGAGCGCTTTGTGACGACTGCACAGGAAATAGAGATAGGTGGCGAGATCTGCCGCGAATAAATATGCGCGCTGCAAAGACCCGGCGCACCCCTTAAGAAACAGACTCAGCCCCATTTTTGCGTTACGAAACAATTAACGTATAATCCACAGCCATGAAGGACATGAGCGAGTGGCGCTGGAAAAACCAGTACATTGAACTAATAAATCAGAAGAGAGATCGCATCTTTGCGGCCGCTCCTGAGCAAGAACTTGAACGGACAAAAGAACGAATCCAATCTATCTGCCCCGCTTATGATGAAATTGTATGCGAACTCGGCTCGGGCTCGGGTGGTCATATAATCTCGCACGCAGAAAAATCTCCGCGAACGCTCTTCATCGGATTCGAATTGCGCTACAAGCGCGCTTTCCGAACAGTGGAAAAGGCCGAACAACGCGGCATAGAAAACCTCTATATGGTGCAGGGCGACGCGCGCTCCCTGACAAGCATATTTGCGGACGGCCAACTTACCGGAATTTATATAAACTTCCCCGATCCGTGGGCAAAGAAGCGCTGGCAAAAGCACCGGTTGATTACCACCGAATTTTTATCGATGCTGGCAGCGAAGTTAAAGCTCGAGGGCTACTTTTCTCACAAAACCGATCACGCCGAATATTTCGCCAGCAGCATCGAGCAACTACGCTCGGTTCCCGCCCTTAAAGTTGAAGTGGTTACCAGCGATTTACACCAACACCCGGCAAATGAAGGCTTAATGCAGAGCGAGTTCGAGATGTTGTTTATATCGAAGCGCCTACCCGTACATTACGTGCTCGCACGGCGCGTTTGAAATTACAAGTAAGATTAGGCACTTACCCTTGAGGCGAAATAAAGCGTAATAAATTTGTAACATGTGTTCCCGCCCGTTAACTTTAGCGGCCGTAAGTACATCTCATCCTTAGTTAAGCGTGCTGCACGCAAATGTGGCCGGTGCGGTGGATGGGAGTCCCCCGCTGGTTTTTAAATGTTTTAAAAGGTGTCGTATGGACAAAGAAATCGCAACCACTTCAATTGAAACGATCGAAACAACAATTGGCGAACTCGTTGAATTAATCACTGATATCGCGCTTGAAGCGGGACGCTCCGAAGAAGAAGGCTACGAACTCGCTTCTTTGACGATTGAAAGCATTCTTCGCCGTGCAAAGTGCACCGATCCGATGCTGATTAACTAAATCTCCGCACCTTCGCGGTTTGAGCGGTTTATCGGTCATAACCGGCTGTCAATTCATTGCCTGCCGGCCTTGAGTCGACGATGAACCACTCAGGCTGCGAAGCGCAACTTCCGCCGCGCAAAACATCCCCTCTTCCGCTCCTCTCCCTGCTTCCGCTACATCATACATTAGGGCAGACGCAGCGCGAGGCAGCCACGATGATTGAGATTCAAAACATTACCAAAAACTACAGCAATTTTACTGCGGTTAAAGATCTCTCATTGTCGATCGGCCAAGGCGAGATATTCGGGTTTCTTGGGGTTAACGGCGCCGGAAAAACGACGACTATTAAAATGATGGTCGGCATACTTCAGCCGACATCCGGCGATATCACGATTGGCGGTCACCGCCTCTCGACGAACGCAATCGAGGCCAAACGCATTACCGGTTATATCCCCGACCGCCCATATATCTATCCCAAATTAACCGGGCGAGAATTTTTACACTTTGTTTGCGATCTCTACGGCGTGCCCTCCAGTGGAGCGGGCAAACGCATCGCCCAGCTTCTCGAGGAATATGCGCTTACCGATTGGCAGAACGAATTGGTCGAGAGCTATTCACACGGCATGAAGCAGCGCTTGGCGACCTGCGCCGCGCTCGTTCACAACCCAAAAGTACTGGTTGTCGACGAACCGATGGTCGGGCTCGATCCACACGGCGCGAAGTTCCTTAAAGACGCGTTCAAACGCTACGCGAAAGAAGGTATGAGCATTTTCCTCTCGACCCACTCGCTTAACGTGGCCGAAGAGGTTGCTGATCGATTAGCTATCATCCACCGCGGAGAACTGATTACTATCGGCACGCTCGCCGCGATTCGCGAAAAGACCGGCAAGCTCGACGAAGGTCTCGAAAATCTCTTCCTGCAGCTAACTTCTAACTATCTCGCGCAGTAGGAAGCCCATGCGCTTTCTACTACTCATACGCCCACGCCTCCTCGCCATTCGAAATGGATTGCTTAAACGGCGCCGCGCCGGCCGGGCTTCCCAGCGCGAAACAATTTTTTCCCTCGTTTCTATGCTCCTGATAGTTTTCGTTTACCAAGCGTCAGTCTCGACCTTTACGACAATTAAGCAAAACGCCGCTGCGTTCAATCTGCCACCCGAAGTTCCGATCGCTCTTTTCTTCTCGCTACTCAGCGGCATGGTTTTTCTGTCTGGATCGGCCGCGGCTCTCGGCGCCTTTTATCTCGGACACGATCTGGATTTTCTGATATCAAAACCGATTTCAACAGCGCAGTTTTTGCTCGGAAAAGGTTTAGAGACCGCATTCCAGTCGAGCTGGATGGTGCTTGTTTTTGGCATGCCCACGTTGGCCGGAATCGGCTCTGTGTATCACATGCCTTCGCTGTACTATCTGCTGGCCTTATGCTCGCTACTGCCGGTTCTGATGATTCCCACCTTTTTAGGGATTGCCGCCATTTCCCTTGTCATTAGAGTCATTCCGCCCCAAAAAACTCGCGAGATAATTTTCATTGCCGCATCAATTGTAATTCTCTCAATCTATTTCAGCGCCAAGAATTTTCTCGTCGTATCGCCGACTGGACAACCGAGTCAAATGGGAGATTCGGTACGCACGCTCATCGCAATGTCTTCCTCGCCTTTTATGCCGCCATCATGGGCGGCTGCTCTGCTTGGAGAATATCTTCGTGAAACACACCTCTCTGCGAATATAACCGGCCTGCTTTGCTCGCTTTACTTTACGGCGACTGCCGCCGGACTACTCGCGTTCTATGCCGTTAAACATTTACACTTCAACGCATTTTCGAACTCCCGCAGTAATTCGTTAGGCACAAAAGTATATAATGAGCGCGGATTTGGGCTATGCAGTCGGCTGCTTTTTTTCATTTCGCCCGCTTCACGCGCGCTCTGGGCAAAGGAGATGAAATTATTCGGGCGAGACTTAACACAAGGACTCCAGTTAGTGATGCTGCTCGGTATCTGCCTAATTTACCTTTACAATTTCCGCATCATTCACAGCGTCGGAAATTTAAAACCCGAAGTAATACTCTGGTGGAAGGGAACACTACTGATATGCAATATTGCGATGGGATCGTTTATCATCACCGCGATCAGCTCACGCTTCGTATTCCCTTCCCTGTCTCTCGAAGGCAACGCCTTTTGGGTTATTCGCGCCGCTCCGGTACAACTGCGCGCCATTTTGCGCGCAAAATTCTGGATTTGGTATGTCCCAATTGGCGTTGTCTCCAACATTGTGCTCGTTTCTGGCGCGCTGGCAATTGATGCCGAGCCGATGATGATTCTTCTCACAAGCGCACTGAGCTGGCTACTATGCTTCGGCTTGGTAAGTTTGGGAATTGGATTGGGATCATTCTTTGCGCATTTCGACTGGGAGAGCGCCCCGCAAGTTTCTTCGAGCTTCGGCAATTTTATCTACATGCTCGCCGGAACACTCTTAGTCATTCTCAATTTAATCCCAATTATGCTGCTCGCCGTGCTTTCGATAGTACAACAATCTGGAATTCCAATAGCGCAATCGCATTGGTATGTCGCGATTGCATCAGGATCTGCGGCACTTTTTTATGTTAATATTGCGACGTATCGTTTTAGTTTGCGATTAGGAGAAGACGCGCTATTAAAGAA
>CAYTAW010000243.1:0-5652 GCA_964435675.1 uncultured Bdellovibrionales bacterium | reverse complement strand
CCCGAACTGGGTGACGTTGAGGCAGACACGCGTGACGCGGTCGAGCATCTCAAGCGCAAGGGCACGAGCGCTTTCCGGCTTGGGCGGCCGGTCCTGCTTTGCAACGAGATAACCCAATTCAGTAGTGGCGCTTTCAAGAGCTTCCTTGAGAATCAGGAGGTCCCCCCGCAAGTCATCAAGCAATCCCGCTTGCGCAACGTCCCTCAGGAGATCGGTCCCTGCGAGGACCGCTCCAGTGAGCATGGTATCGGCGTGGGCGGCAGGCGCCGCGCCCTTTAGCGCTGCGCTGTTTTCTGGACGAACTCCAGGACTGTGATCGGAAGACGGGGCCATACAACATCCTCAACAACTACTATCGAGAGCACTTCGAACTACAGAACCGGCAATTTCACCCATCAAACGTTCCGTAGGCAAGAGCGCCGGCAAATTTATTCATAATTCACTTTTATCGTTCAGCTATTTTCGTTAAAATGGGGGGATATTTTCGCTCAAGGAACCCTTCATAATGACCACATCGCAGACCGCCGTATCTCCCCTCAATGCAGCAACCCCGCTCGACCGCTCGGAGCGATCGTCTTGTGGAGTCGGCTTTATCGCGAATCGGAAAGGCGATGCGAGCCATGAAACACTGCAACAAGCACTTGGCGCGCTGCGTTGTGTGGAGCATCGCGGTGCCTGCGCTGCCGACAGGATAACCGGCGACGGCGCCGGAATTATGACCGATATTCCATTCGATATTTTTGGCTATGAACCAGGCTCGATCGCTGTGGCGACGTTGTTCATGCCGACGGCTCCGCACCGCCTCGGCCTGGCGCTTAAGGTATTCGAGGAAACATTCTCCTTCATGGGACTGAAAGTGATTGGGTACCGCGACGTGCCTATTGATCCTTCAGTGCTCGGGAGCGAGGCGTTAGCCGCGCTGCCGTCCATTCAGCACGCTATTATCCAGCGCCCTGATTTTTGCCGCACTGATGAATCGTTCAATCGCCTACTATACGCGGCCAAACAGACTACGCGGACCAAAGAACGCGAGAGCGGCATTGTAAAAGAATTTTTCTTTACGTCACTTTCGACGACCACGATCGTCTATAAAGCGCTGACCCGCGCGCAAGATCTCGATCGTTTCTACCTCGATCTTCAAAACGAGTCTTTCCTTACGCGCTTTGCTCTGATCCACCGGCGGTTCAGCACTAATACGCGAACATCATGGGATAAGGCCCAGCCATTCCGATTAATAGGGCATAACGGAGAAATTAACACGATTGCCGGGAACCGCACGTGGGCATTCGCGCGCGAGCATTCGCTGGGGCTTCCTGAAGACGAGCTTCTAACTCACAGCAGCATCAGCGATTCAGGCAGCTTGAATGAAATGGTCGAGGCGCTCAAGTATCGCAGTAGTATCCCAAAGTGCGAAGACATTTTGGCGTTGATGATGCCTCCTGCCGATCAGAATAACTCCTTTTATAAGTTCTGGAGCCGCGCGATGGAGCCCTGGGACGGCCCAGCTTTCATCACCTATTCCGACGGCGAAACAATCGGGGCGCGCCTCGATAGAAATGGCTTCCGGCCGTGCCGCTGGGTATTAACCAACGACCATTTTTATCTTTCATCCGAGGCGGGTTCGTTCCCAGTGGATGAGAGCACCGTTCTCTCTAAAGGAACGCTGCACGCCGGATCCGGCGTAACGGTCGATCTACGCACCGGAAATGTCGATTTTACCGATCCAGGACATTCTCCTGAAAATTACGACGCGAGATTCGATCCGCATCTTTCGAAAATCGAATTCGTCGTTGATCCGGCAAACAAGGAAGCGTCAGAGCATCAATTCGACACAGCGCTTCACCCGCACCTCTTCCGCTATACCGAGGAAGACGTCGATAAACTCCTCGTTCCGATGGCGCAGACCGGAAAAGAACCGATTGGATCCATGGGCGATACGGCGCGCATTCCGATTCTATCGGATCAACCCCGCTCTTTTTTCGATTACTTTTACCAAGACTTCGCTCAAGTAACGAATCCCCCCCTAGATTACCTGCGGGAAAGCATGGTCACAGACCTGACCACCTATGTCGGACGCCGCCCGAATATCTTTGCCCCTAAAGAGTTGATACCCCCGCCGCGCGCCGTCGAAGTGCCGAGCCCTATATTGAATCTGGCTCAGATGGCGTACTTCCGTCAGCTGATTAGCGGCGACCCGCAGCAAACGCGACTTCGCGCTATTGAATTATCGAGCACATTCCGTCGCACTTACGGGACAGTCGGCTTCCGCTCGCAGCTCGAAAAAATTGCGCGTGAGGCAGTTGCGGCCGTCGAACGCGGCGTTTCGATTATTATTGTTTCCGATCGTAAAGCGGATTTCGATCATCCGCCGATTCCCTCGCTGCTCGTTCTGCGCAGCATCGTCAACGCGCTCAACCGCCAAGGCATGCTGCTCGACGCGTCGATCGTGATCGAATCGGGCGAAATTCGAAGTACGCACGACAGCGCGGTGCTCATCGGTTTCGGCGCCACGGCGGTGTGTCCGGCCTTAGCGCTTTCGCTGGTTTGCGAGAGCGATGCCTCCGAACTCGCGCAGCTCTCACCGCAAGCACGTCAGGACAACTTGCACCATGCGCTTGAAAGCGGCTTGCTCAAAATCATGGCGAAGATCGGCATTTCGGTCGTGCGCAGCTATCACGGCGCGCGGCTCTTTACGGCGCTTGGACTCGGTAAGGAGATCATTGATCAATATCTTCCTGGGGTATCAAGCCCCATCGGGGGCATCGGCATAGATCAGCTGGTCGATGATATCCTCGCCCAAACGCAGTCGGCGCGCGAGCGAACCGGCACTGCACAGCTCATTAATACCTATCAGTATAAAGAGCATACACGCGGAGTAGCCGGTGAGAAGCATTCTATGACTAACATGCGCTCGCGCATGATTCATCGCTTAGCTCGCGAGAAAGGTTCATGGGAAGTGTATCAGGAGTATCTGACCATCTCGAAGAACCACGAACCGGTAACACTGCGACATCTTCTTGGAGTTTCTTCGAAAAATCCGCCGGTAGAATTATCCTCAGTTCAAGATCGCAGCGCGATACTTGCGCGCTTTGGATCCGGCGCGATGTCCTTCGGGGCGATTAGCGCAGAGTCTCAACGCGATATTATTCAAGCGATGAAAGAGATCGGCGGTCGGAGCAACAGCGGCGAAGGCGGCGAGAATCCCTATTACTTTATCGACGGGTCGAGCGCGTCTACCAAGCAAATTGCTTCGGGGCGTTTCGGCGTAACCGCGGAATATCTGATCGGAGCCGACGAGTTCCAAATCAAGATTGCCCAGGGCGCTAAACCGGGCGAGGGCGGCCAATTAATGGGTGTCAAGGTTAATCCGGAAATCGCGCGCGCCCGGCATTCGAATCCGGACGTCGATCTGATTTCGCCCCCGCCACTCCACGATATCTACAGTATCGAAGATTTGAAACAGCTTATTTACGAACTCAAGCAGTTCAAGTCGACCGCCAAGGTCAGCGTAAAACTCGTTTCGGGCTCTAACATCGGCACGATTGCGGTCGGAGTCGCTAAGGCGGGCGCGGACATTGTGCATATCGCCGGGCACGACGGCGGCACGGGCGCTGCCCCGCTCAGCTCGATGAAGCACGCCGGATTGCCCTGGGAGCTCGGCTTGGCCGAAGTACACCAAATGCTGGTCAAGAATAATCTGCGCCGCAATGTTGTGCTTCGTGTCGATGGCGCGATTCATACCGGCAAAGACGTGGTCGTGGCAGCAATTCTCGGCGCGGAAGAATTCGATTTCGGCAAGCTGCTGCTCGTCGCGCAGGGGTGTGTGATGGCGCGCATTTGCGAAAAAAACACCTGTCCGACGGGAATCGCGACGCATGACCCGAAATTCAAGGCGAAGTACAAAGGCACGGCCCAAGACATTGTCACGGTTCTCTCGGCGATTGCCGAAGATGCGCGGCAGATCATGGCAAGCCTCGGCGTTCGTTCGCTTGACGAACTGCACGGTTGCGCGGACCTGCTCAAGGTCGAGCAGGCGCACACTGATTTGATGCATCGTCGCGGTATAGATCTCACACTCCTGTTGACCGCGACCGAATCGATCGGCGCGCGGGAGCCGGGACTGTTTATCGAGGGGCTCGGCTCATTGAATCAGCGCATGCTCAAAGAGATCGCTCCGGCGCTTAAGGGCGAAGCCGTTCGCTTTTCCTCGCCAATCACACCGTACGATCGAGCAGTTCTTGCTCCAGTCGCCGCGGCAGTGGCGCTTCGTCAGCGCGAGGCGCGCCTCAAGAGCATAGAAGCTCACGGCCGTTCGAAAGACACCTTTTATGAACACTATGGCGACGTTGGTCAGATGGAGTTCACCTTTACCGGCAGTGCCGGTCAGGGATTTGCAGCCTTTTTGACCGATGGAATCACTGTGCGCTTATTCGGCGAGGCGAATGATTCGGTCGGAAAATCGATGTCGGGCGGGACGATTGTTATTTCGCCGCATCCTGACGCCAACTTCAATCCATGCGAAAACGGCATAGTGGGTAACTGCGCTCTTTACGGCGCAACCGGTGGAAAGCTTTTCGTGCATGGAATTGTCGGCGACCGATTTGCCGTGAGAAACAGTGGCGCACTTGCGATCGTGGAAGGCTCGGGATTGCACACGTGCGAATACATGACTAACGGAACGGTAATTATTCTCGGCGGCACGTCGTATAATATCGGCGCTGGCATGACGGGCGGCGAACTCTTCATTGCAAAAGAAAATTTGCAGTATGTTAATACCGAATATCTCGCCACCCGGCCCCTTTCGAAGGACGGTCGCGCCCGTCTCAGAGAGTATCTCGAAGAGTATCGCGTTCTGACCGACAGCAAAGTGGTCATCGAAATGCTCAATCACTGGGAAGAGACCGTCGAGAGATTTGTCTATTGCTTGCCGGTCAAACTCGCGGCGCGCTTCGACGCTGATTCTGAAAAAGGAATGATAGCCGCGTAATTTTGAGCTGACGCCGAGTTGACCTTCTGCATCCCCTCTTCTACGCTTATCAAGTCTAGATTCTTGAAGGGCCAGCTATGTTTAAAAAAGCTATTTTGACTATCCTCTTTCTCGTTGGCGGGATTCTTGGGTATGCCGCGCTGCAGTCCCCAGACTTTACCGTAACTCGTTCGATTTTGATTGCCGCGCCCGCCGACGCGATATTCCCCCTCGTTAATGATTTTCACCGATGGTCTGAATGGTCACCGTGGGCAAAGCTCGACCCGCAAATGAAAGAGTCTCACGAAGGGGCCCCAACGGGCGTCGGCGCTATTTACCGTTGGGAGGGAAATTATGAGGTTGGTCAAGGCAGCATGACCATGCGTAATAGCATTCCACCGCAAGCCCTGGAAATTCAGCTCGACTTCTTAAAGCCGTTTCCTGGTACGAATACTGCGGACTTCACTTTCACACCTGATGGCGCGAATACGAAGGTCACCTGGACTATGCGCGGCAAAAATCATTTTTTCTGCCGAGTCATATCGGTCTTCATGAATATAGATGGCATGATCGGTGCGCAATTCGAGCAAGGATTGGGCGCATTAAAGAAACTCACCGAGAATAAATAACTCACTGAACTCGGGGGGACTTTTGCTCATCGGCTAGCCAGGCTCTTTCGTACTTCT
>CAYTAW010000242.1:1874-5709 GCA_964435675.1 uncultured Bdellovibrionales bacterium | reverse complement strand
CTCCAGAATATCGTCGATTTGGACCCCCATCCCTGCCGGCTCTTCAGCCGGACGGTACGTTTTACTACTCGCTCCCGGTGTTCGTTTCGGCAGCGTGCGATTCGAAACCTCCTGAGTCGTGGCCGACTTCTGTTGCTCACCGACGAACGAGGAGACACTGCCGCCGTTGTCTATAAAGATTCGCTCATCTTCGGCACTGAAACAGATCGCCACCGTGACCGCACCGCCAAAATCGAGTACGCGCGGCTTACCATTGAGATCAATCGAATCACCTTTTTGTAATAGGCCACCGTCATAAGAGGTTCCGTTCGTACTGCAATCTGTAATGCGCAATATGCCGGTTTTCGAAAGCGATACTTCGCAATGCTGCCGCGAGATATGTGGCGCTCCGAGCCACATTTCGCTCTTCGGGTCCCGGCCAATATGGATTACAGAACCAATCGGTACGACCATGCGCGCCGGACGGACGACTTCAGACATTGATAAAAGAATCGGATAGCGACGCTCGGGAAGAATTGCACGCGGCCGGTCGTCTTTCGAACGAAGAATGGTGTTTACCTGATCCTCGGAATTAACTCCAAAGAAAAGAGTTTCGCGACCGAGTTGCACCGGCGTTGAAGGCGGAAAGCTGATGCGTCCGGCAATCTGCTGGCCATTGATGAACGTGCCGTTAGTCGACCCCAAATCCTCAATCCAAAATTGGCCGCCCTCATATCCGACACGCGCGTGGCGGCCGGAAATTTCCTGAGCATCCAGACGCACAGTGCACTCTTTCGAACGTCCGATGTGCACAGGCTGGTCGGGAACGAACGAAACGACAAACGGACTCTTTCCTGGAAACACCAGCGCCGGAAACCGCGGCGCTTTGCTGACCGACGCTTGACGCACGATGCGCACACCGGCGCGATCCGGCGACTCTCCGTCTCTGAGCGCGAGATCGAGATCGAGCGAGGTAACCTGCAGCGTTACATTGCCGAGATCTACCTTGGTCGAACCTTCATATACGCCATCTAAAAAAGTGGGGATGTCGGCACCGAGCTTGGTAGCAACTGGACGGCAGCGGAATTTTCGTCCCGCTTCCCGGGTTATTTGAAGATCATATTGAAACTGGCGCATGTCTTCGACCGACACCTGCGCCGTTTCTGAACCGCCGATCGAAAAATGAGGACGGCGAACCAGCACCGTTTCAGGTGCCGACACTCCATCGTTAAAATCGATCTCAACAGAAAACATTTCTATTTAGCTCTCATAAAAACACGCCCTACTGCTGAAGTCTGCGGCATGTACGCCGGCAAACTGATACAACAGCTGCAAAATCCGGTAATTCTCCAGCCTTCGACGTGAATGTTTTTTCCTATGAAAAAACTGCGTAAACAGCTCAGGACTGTGCTGAGCAATTACGAAAGCAACCGTCGCAGGACTAGTAATCCTGAGAAGGTAATCGGAAAAATTTAGATTTACCTGTAAGTTATTTATAATATCCAGTCCCGAACTAGCACAAATTGGACAGCGGTTTTTAAACCGCTGTTTGCAAATTTTCACCTCTATCAAATGGCGCCCTTGAACTAAAAACGCTCTAAATGCATAACTGATTGAAATAACAGGACTTGATCAGGTGGACATTTTCTAGCACTCTTTTGCCATTAGCAAGCATCTTGAACAATATGGGATTTCGAGACAGGTGTCATTTTTAATCCTTTATTTTAAAGCGTCATAAGATATCGTGATTTGTAGAGGCATATGAAAAAAATTCTCATTATTGATGACGATGTTACGGCGCTGGATATAGTCGACTATCTCTTCGAAGATAAAGGCTTTGACGTAGTGCGCCGTGCTGACGGCCATTCCGCTCTTGAGAGCATCGACGAGAGTATTCCCGATATCATCCTTATCGATTTAATGATGCCACGCATGAACGGACAGGAATGCGTACGCCAGCTCCGCAGCAAGGGCGTCTCGGTTCCAATCGTTGCGTTTACAGCATTGGACGATCCAGAGATTCACCAAGAGGCGATTGACGCTGGATGTAATATGGTCCTAACTAAACCGTGCAAACCGGATGCTCTAGTCCGCCATGTCTCCAGCTTGATCGGCAACTAGATTCGCCTAGTTCCAAATTTTTATTTTATCTCTCGGCGGCAGCTCCTGTTGTGCCTTTAGGCTTCTAGGCGTCGCACTCCGTTTGCGTCTAGGGCGGAATAGCCTTAATATGGTTGCCAGGAAAAGCTCATAGATTGAGTGTTTTTCCTCAAACCCAACGAGGAAAGTGCTTCCAAAAAAAGTTTCCGCGCTGCGCGACAGGCATTCCTGTCTGCATTACCGCGCCTATACAGTCGATCTCTCCCACTCGCAGCTCACGATGCGCTACACGTTCGAGCTCGAACCGGGCATTGTGTTCACTCCGACGATTACAATTCCAAGTCGGCGTGGAGTGATTGACGGCACCTGTCGGCGGCTCGCCTTTCTAATAGGCATAGTTGAGTTACTTTCATATTGGAAAACGTCATGCCCGGAGCGCATCTCGATCGAGTGCGGATCCCTGACTGAAGACGAAATTGCATGGTGGGAAAACCTGGTGCGCAATGGCCTCGGCGAATTTTTTTTCGTCAACGGCATCACTCCAGCTATCTCTTTTTCGATCCAAGCGCTGGGAAGCGAAAAATTCGACTCTTCCGGGGATCTCTCGCCGCTTCGCGCCGGGTCGTCCTTAATTCTCGTTGGCGGCGGCAAGGACTCAGTCGTATCGCTCGAGTTAATGCGCGCCACCAACGGAGAAAATGCCGCGCTTTGCGTTAATCCGATCAAAGCGTCACGCGACGCAATTGAAGCCGCGCAATACACGGCGCCGTTAGTGGTATCACGCACACTCGACGCACAGCTCCGGGAGTTAAACAACAACGGGTACTTGAATGGACACACCCCCTACTCCGCATTGCTTGCGTTTGTTTCAGTACTCAGCGCCTACCAGAATGGATTTTCCCGCGTGATCGCATCAAATGAATCGAGTGCCAGTGAAGGGAATATTCAATTCCTGGGATTCAATATCAACCACCAATATTCAAAAAGTCTCGCGTTCGAATCAACGTTCCGCGAGTATATGCGATCGCTCGACGTCCCGATCGAATATTTCAGCTTGCTTCGCCCGCTCAATGAACTTCAAATTTGCGCGCTGTTCAGCCAATTTCCTCAGCATCATTCCCTTTTCCGCAGCTGCAATCGAGAACAGACAATGGCGGCGCGCGAGCGCCAAGACGGGGGCACGGCTGGAAGACGGCGCGGCTGGTGCGGAGAATGTCCAAAATGCGTCTTTACCTATATCTGCTTAAGCTGTTTTCTTGACCTTGAAGCGGTCGACAAGATCTTCGGCGAAAGTCCCTTGAGCGGCGCGGCGTTTATGGATATCGCGCGCGACTTGGCGGGGTACGGGGACCATAAGCCATTTGAGTGCGTAGGCACGTATGAAGAAGTGCGCAGCGCGCTCGAAACACTGCGCGCGAAATTAATACAGCGCGGCGAGGGAAAACGGGCAGAAGGGCTTGCGCGGATTTCTCAAAAGCCTCTTCCTCTGGCTGCAATGCTCGACATCTGGAACGATGAACATTTCCTAACTCCGGAATTATCGTCACTGCTTCGCGAACGCTTGGAAAGGAGGGCCGCCGCACAATGACCGCGTTTTCAGGGAAACGGGTATTACTGCTTGGATACGGCGGAGAAGCGCGGGCCGCGCTCCGCTTTCTGAGAGAGTCCGCGCCGGACGCGGTCATTGGCGTTGCCGATCAATCAGACACCATCCCCTTCAGCGCCGAAGAAAGCGCTGCTATCAGCGTTCGTCATC
>CAYTAW010000242.1:0-1864 GCA_964435675.1 uncultured Bdellovibrionales bacterium | reverse complement strand
AGATAATTATTCGAACTCCGGGTGTGCCACTGCATGTGTTAAACGGCGCAAATAAATCTGCGGTTCCCGTAATCAGCGGAACGAATCTATTTCTTGAGTCTCATCGCGAGAAGACGTGGGCGATAACCGGAACAAAGGGAAAATCTACAACCTCGAGCTTGTTGTACGCGGCGTTGAAAGACGGCGGCATCAATGCGGCATTTGCAGGCAATATCGGGATACCAGCCCTCTCAATGATCAACCACCCGTGTGATCTTTTCGTCCTTGAGCTTTCGAGCTATCAGCTTGAGGATTGTGCCCATTCGCCGCACGGCGCGTTATTTCTCAATCTCTTTTCCGAGCATCTCGATCACCATCAAACATTTGACGCCTATGGTGACGCCAAAGCTCGGATCGCGAAATTTCAAAATGAAAATGACATACTCATTCTCCCATCGCATGACGAACGTCTTACGGCGCTAACGGCTGAGAGCCGCGCACAACGCGTTTCTTTTGGAACGAGCGATTCCGCGTCATGGATTGAATCGGGACGCTACCGGATGCGACGCAAGTCGGGTGCCGTTGATACAGTCTGCGCGATTACGGACACGAAACTCAAGGGTCCGGGAAACTGCCAGAATATCCTCGCGGTACTCGCAGCGCTCAGCAACTTCGATATTTCGGCTCAGCGTATCGCTGCCACGATCGCGGCGTTCTCGCCGCTTCCTCATCGGCTCGAAGAGCTCCCCTCGATTGGGGGGATATCGTACGTAAATGATTCTATTTCGACCGTTCCCGAAGCAACAATTAACGCTCTCGAAACCTTCGGCGCGAAGGTGAAAACTTTAATTCTTGGCGGTTTCGATCGCGGGCTATCATTCGACGGCCTCGCGGAATACCTCGTGGCAAGCGCGGTTGAAACGATTCTCTTTTTTCCGCCGAGCGGCGCGCGAATTCAAGCGGCTATCGAGCGCTGCTGTGAAAAGTCCCAGCGCCGCATACAGTACTTTGACGTTAAAAGCATGGATCAAGCCGCCGCGCTGGCGCGTGAAGTGACTCCGGAAGGCCACATTTGTCTGCTCTCGCCAGCATCTCCCAGCTTTCCCATTTTTAAGAATTTCGAAGAACGAGGCGAACTCTTTAAGCGCGCCGTCGCCGGCTAATCCCGCCAAGAATGGGTTCCAGCACGGGAATTAAACTGCTCGAATGACATATGCGGATTAATACCGAATGTATTGGATTTATGCGATTGTTGGCTCGCATGGATACAGTTCGCCGCGAAAAGTCCGCCTTATCGGCGTATCACGCGTACTGACATGCCCTCGCCCGCGCCGATTCCCTTCGCACCCATGTCGCCGCCCTTGCGACCCATTGCGCCGCCACGACCGGACAGTCGGAGAGCCTGCTCACGCTCAGCTTTGATTTGTGCAAGCGACTTATGTTCTTTGTTTGCCACGCGCGTAGCTTCGCGCCTGGCGAGCTCCTCACGAACCTCTTGCTGAACGCGATCAATCGTGCGTTCGATTTCGTCATCGATACCAAAGAATGCCAAAAATCCGATCACAATCCTTCTTTGCGTACCAACGAGACACGGATGATCGGTATACAATATCGGCATTGCCAAATTATCTATGCGGAGCACCTCGTGGCCGTCGCAAAGACAACGGACTTTGATGTGAGAACGGACCACGTCGCGGTATTTGACCATCGCGTCAAGAACGCGATCGGGAAATGCAATTTCGTACGGGTTGTTAATCTGGGGGGCCACCACACGCCAGTCGAGGTAGCCATCCATCTTATACAACCAGTGATCTTCCGGAAGAACAACTTCTTCCTCAAATGCTTCCGTTGACTCTCGCATTGCAATCCTTCATTACGATTACAC
>CAYTAW010000241.1:0-5737 GCA_964435675.1 uncultured Bdellovibrionales bacterium | reverse complement strand
CTCCTATGCGCTCGTTGCCGATGCGATCGAATCCGTTTTTGATATCATCTCCTCTTTGGTCGTGTACTTCGGTCTGCGCATGGCGCAAAAACCGGCCGACGAGAACCATCCCTACGGTCACGGCAAGGCCGAACCTCTCGCCGCCGCGACAGTCGCACTTTTTCTTTTAGCAGCAGCCGGATTAATTGCTTGGCACAGTTGGCAATTAATCTGGACGCCGCACCCGCCACCAGCCCCGTTCACGCTGCCTGTGCTGATATTGGTGGCGTGCGTCAAAGAGCTACTCTACCGACGCACCAAGCGGGTCGGCGAAAAAACGGTCAGCGTTGCCGTAAAGGCCGACGCGTGGCATCACCGCAGCGATGCTATCACGTCACTCGCTGTGTTCTTGGGAATTTCTGCGGCAATTATCGCCGGGCCGGGGCATGAATACTTCGACGACTGCGCAGCGCTTTTCGCGGCGCTCATAATCGCCATCAATTCCCTAATACTCCTCAATCCGGCGCTCGCAGATTTGATCGACACGTCGCCTGATCGCGAACTTCTCGATCGTATTCGGGCAGTGGCCGAATCAGTTCCGGGTGTATTAGGAACGCACAAATGCCATGCGAGAAAATTGGGCTTTGATTACTACGTCGATCTCGATGTTCTCTGCAATCCGGAGTCAACCATACGCGAGGGACACGACATCGCACACGCGGTTGGCGGCAAGATTCATGCGGAGATCCCGTTTATCACCAAAGTGCTCGTCCATATCGAACCGGTCGATGATTACGGCAGACGAAACGGGCCGGCAAAACCGGCGGCAAACGGCAATTCGAATTCGCGAGGAGACTAGCGTCGGCGAAGCACGAGAACGCGATTGGTTACCGCGCGATCGTTACGGCGTTCACCTTGTGGCTGCTCAGAGCGGGTCGGCTCCTTGCCAAGATTCACGAGAGTGCACTCGGGCTCCCAATAGCGCGAAAATCCTTCCTGCACCAAAGACAGCAAGCGTTGATCGAGTTGAAAATTCTTAACAGCAGCACCCTCTGCAAGATTGAAGACCGCGCGTCCGCCCGGCTCGACGATGCGCGCCATTTCCAAAAGCACCTCACCCATGAACTCCCCCCAGGCCTCAACACCCTTAGCGGACGTGTCGGATGTCTGATAGAGCCGTTTCGAAATAGCTTCTTCAGAAAATCCGAAAAACCAGTTCTTAAGCCAATTTTCATCATAGCCAGCGCTCTCAGCCGGAACGGGCGGCGATGTGAGCACGAGCTGAACGGACGAACTGTCGACATGACGAAGATTTCGAGCGTCGGCAAGTGCGATGCGATGCTGCGAACGGCTCTTGCGCATTCCTGACGTGACGCCATCACGCATTATCATCGCCGCTTTACGCAACACGCGCGGAACGAGCGCGCGATAATCAGGCGATTGCCTCCTCTTTATGTTAAGAGCTTCTTGCTCCTGGGGAGTCACCGCTGCCTGGGGCGAAGTATATACGGAGAGGTACGCAGCAGTATGTCCGTGAAGAAGGCTACCGACGAGTGCCTGCACGAAACGGCCGACTCCATCCGGACTCGATCCGAGGGCGCCTTTTAAATTTACCAGCTCCCGATAGGTGTTGAGATCGTAAAACGGGGAAAAAACTTCACGATAGACATTCGCATTGACCGGTTTGCGCAGATTGATCATCTGCATGAAAAGCGTGACTTCAGTGATGTCGGCCGAGTTCAGCTTGGCTTCGGTGGCGATCAACGCAGCGGGATTCGCATCGCTGGCATACGGAATTCTTCCGTACAACATCGCCTCAAGAGGAACAGTTCCCGCTCCGCAAAAAGGATCAAGCACGACGTCGCCGGCCGATGAATAGCGCTCTATAAAGTAACGCGCGAACTCAGGGCGCGAGCTACCAGGAAAAGATAGTAGTTGATGGATGCTGTGAGCACTTGGAGTGCCATCCTCCGGCCATAAGGCCGCTTCGTCCTGATAATGGACGACACTTTCTACGAGTTTAAGATTCGAACGACGCATAATACCTACAAATAAACCTAACCTAATGGTTGAATAATACGGCAGCGGTGTAGGCTGAGCTACACCAATAATATAGAACGAAACTTGACCAGCATTCCTCGCGACGCTTCTCCGCGATTCAGCAAAACTCTTTAAAAAACAGATACTTTCGCTATTTAGAAAGGGGTTCGCCAGTCTGGCGACTATTAAATTCAGCCACTTACCGCATGGCGTTTCAAATCGCTTGAAAATCCTAAACTGCCCAAATTACTGCGATTTACTTTGCGACTTATCTCAAAAAAAACGTACATTTTCGGAAAACAATTCCGTAAAAAATTCCATTAGCGATCCAAATTCTCAAAAAATTCGCCCCTTGCGCGCCTGTGGAAATTCATGATCCGTTCAATCCGCGCTGCTCTGTGTTTTCTGAGTTAATTATTTAACGGAAACAAGACAAAGAGAGGCTTGATGATCGCCGGAGGCGCGTATCCCGCCGGCGGAAACCGGCAACTTTATTCAAAGACGAAAAGGAGAAATCTAAGGAGTTCTATTGGCCAGAAACATCCGGATTTAACTTCTTCGCGGTTTCGCGATGCTCTTTCGCTTCATCATTCCTGCCAAGCCGCTCAAGCAGCACCGCATAGTTATAGTGCGCTTCGGAATCAAGCGCGTTCAAGTTAAGCGCACGCTTAAACGCGGCTTCGGCATCGGTCAAATTACCCAGCGCCATCTGCGCTTGCCCAATCAACTGAGCAATCTCGGTCGTCTCTGGAATATTCGCGGCACTCTGCTGCAGCACCGTAAGCGCTTCCTCCGAGGAATTCTGATCGAGCAGCAACGTAGCGAGCGAAACAACTGTCTGCTCATTTTTCGGCTCAACTTCGAGCGCCCGCTTTAATGAAAGTATTGCTCTGCCCTGCTCAGCGGTCTCGGATTGAAGCGCCGCGTTCAGTTTGAGCGCATCCAAGCTTTTTGGGTTCAATTCTAGCACGCGGCTCACCAGACGCTGCGCCTCAGCGGGCTCACCTTGCTGAAGACAAATCGCCGCGAGCCGCGTGGCAGCGCGTTCGTTGCGCGGGTCGATTTCCACCGCCTGCTCATAGAGAGATTTCGCATCAGCAAACATGCCTTTCTTTTCTTTAAGCACTCCCAAATTGAAAAGCGTCACCACGTCTTGCGGCGCTGCGCTACGCGCTTTTTCGAGCAGCGACAGCGCACGATCTTCATCTCCCTGACGCTGTGAAATAACGCTCAACCCTTGCAGCGCTTTTACGGACTGTGGTTCGCTCTGAAGCACCTTCTCGAACTGCTCTCGCGCCTCAGGAAGCTTTCCCTGCTCAAGCAACGCAGTGCCGATTGCGGCCTGGAATTGCGGTTGCTGCTTGATTTCATATGCACGCTGAAGGCTGGTGATACCTGCGTCGTACTCTTTATTCTTAACGAGCAGAACCCCCTTATTGTAATGAGCCTCCGCCATTGTCGGGCAGAGATCCGCAGCTTGCGAATACGCGCTAAGCGCTTTGCCGCTGTCCTTATCATCTCCAAGCTGGCGCGCCGCGTCGCGAATGACGCTCGCCGCCTGCGTGCAATTTTGCTCACTGTGCGCGGTCACTGCGGGCACCATTACCAACAAGAGAAACGCCTTCAGAACACGGGAGGGACGACTCAATGAATCTCCTTTGAAATCACATCGCTATTTACCGCATCGAGACTCACAACCGCATGCGGTCCTTCTATAGCTGCAGGAAACCGCTCAAGGTGCTCAACCACTTCGATTATCTTTTCCTGTGAAAGTACCAGGGCGAAACGAACATAGGAATCGTACGCCTTGCCGTACAGCACGCCAGGAGTTACCAACACTCCGGTGGTGGAGACGAGCCGCTCGGCAAACGCGAGCGAGCCTTCACGGTGATACATTTCAGGTAGCATTGCCCAAATGCATACTCCGCCACTCGGCGCATAGACATCCCAGCCGCAACGGCGCAGGCCGGTTACCAGCGTACGCGCGCGCGCTTCATAGCGGTGGAGCGCGCTTCCGATTAGATCCTGATCGGTCGTTAGGCCCGCCGCAGCCGCATGCTGGAGCGGTAGCGGCAAACCGTAGTCAAGGTGACTTTTGAGGCGCGATAATTTTTGCACGAACGCGCGACTGCCAACCAGCGCACCGACGCGCCAGCCAGGAATCGAATATGCCTTCGACATACTGTAACACTCGACGGCCGACGGCCGAATCTCGGGAATCGACAGCATGCTCACAGAATCGCCACCGTCAAATTGCATTTCACCGTAGACAAAGTCGTTGAACACAAGGATATCGCGCCCCTGAACAATCTCCGCTAACCGTTGGTAAAAACGCTCACCAACGCAAATGCCGGTCGGATTGTTGGGGAAGTTGAGTAGAATCATGCGAATCGATGAGTCTTCAATTGCCGCCGCTATTCCGGCAAGCATCGCCTGCTCATCTGCGCTAATTGAGAAAAAAGAACAATTAATATTGGAAAGCCGCGCACTGGAAAGATATAGCGGATAGGTGGGAGCACCCATCAATACGCGGTCACCCGGCTTTAGATGCGCCGCAAAAGAATGAATCAGAGCATCTTTCGTTCCCATCACAACACAGACCTCTGTTTCAGCATCCACGCTTACTTGGAAGCGGTTCCGGTATTTTAACGCGAACGCCTCGCGCAATTTGCGAATCCCCCGGGAAACCGCGTAGCGGTGATTAACTCCCTTCAGCGTTGCCTCTACTAAGCGGTCGATTAAATATCGTGGAGGTTCGATGTCTGGATTGATCATCGACAGATCGAAAAGCGGCTCCCCTGATTCAAGGCGCTGCAACTTTATTTTATTAATCGCCCGCAGCGGATCATGATCAATCCATGATAAATGCTCAGTATTATCCATCGAGTTACCGCACCTTCATCATTCTGCGAACAAGTAAAGCCGTATCAAAAATGCCGTATACTGCCATGTACCCGATCAATGGTGGCTGCGAGGCGCTACGAGATTAAAAAAGTATATCGCGGCCTCGGCGTTCCCCTCGACCTGAATCTTGCCGGACAGCATGGCAACCTGAGGATTCAGCTCCCCAGCCACGACGCGCATTAAGTTCTGCTCGGATACGCGAATCGCGCACTCCGCGTTCGACGCCTTCTCTTCTTTGACGAGAGCGCGGCCCGATTGCCACTCGAACAAATATGCTTCATTCGGCCCTTCTACCGAGATGGCGATCTTGCCCACGAGATGAGAGCGCAGCTTATCATCTGCCCGCTCGCTGCGATTTGGAACGAATTGAGTTAGGACTTCACGCGCATTCGTCGGACGGCGCATTGAGCGCTCTTGCTCCAAATTCTTTTCACGCTGTTCATCTTCGCGAGAATCATCCTCATCCGAGAATTCATTATCTCGCGCGGCGCCCGTATCGGCGTTTATCGTCAAAACTTGGTCATCCTCCCCCTCTGCTTCTTCAGCAGTCAGCGGCTCGCGCTCTTCCCCCGGTTCAACGCCCCGCCCACCACGATTTTTAGGATCCTGCGAATCAGCAGCCATGAATACTCCCTTCTCTTGAATAGGATTCGAGTGTAACCGGAAAGGGGGTAAAACCGCAATTTCATTCTCCCCTTTTTCCGCTCTATATCCCCTTCGCAATATCAATTTCAGTTTTTCTAAATGTGTGACTTCGAAGGGTATATCGTGAGCCGGAGGCGAGCCAGCAATGCATATACTGAACGCTGAAAAA
>CAYTAW010000240.1:0-5756 GCA_964435675.1 uncultured Bdellovibrionales bacterium | reverse complement strand
TCAGCCTCAAATTGCGGCTTGATCAACGCAACGACGTCGCCTTGTGCGTCAAGCCAGCGAAAGAAGTTATCGAACAACGCCGTCACCGAGATGAATGAAACATCAACGGCTATTAGTGAGACGCTTTCGGGGAGCGCTTCAAGAACGCGGGCATTCGTGCGTTCTATAGGAATCACGCGAGGATTACTTCTCACCTTCCAATGAAGATCTCCGTAGCCGACGTCAACGGCATATACCTTTTCGGCGCCGCGCTGCAGCATCGCGTCCGAAAATCCCCCAGTGGCGGCGCCGATATCGGCGCACATTTTGCCGCTTACGGCGATACCAAAATCAGAAAGCGCGCGATCGAGCTTCAGCCCGCCGCGGCTGACGAACTGCGCCGGACCCCGAACCGCGATTTCTTCGCCAGGCTCGACTTTTTGTGCTCCCGAAGAAACGCGCACAGTTCCCATCATCACGCTACCGGCAAGAATCAAAGCACGAGCGCGCTCGACTGAAGGGGCATCGCCCCGCTCAACGAGAAGATCTTCAATTTTTATCAGGTTTTTCTTAGCCAACAGAAAGATTCCCAGAGACCGCTTCCGACAAGCGCACACCCTTAATACACAACGGGCACAAATAAAAACGGAGGATTCTTCGCAGTGAAGAGTCCTCCGCTTTGCAGTGAGCCTCGAAAGAGACTCTATCGCAAATTATCTACGGCCGCCGTAACCGCCACCGCCGCGATTTCCACCGCCGCCGTAGCCACCACGATCACCGCGTCCACCGCGATCACCGCCGCGTCCGCCACCACCGCCGCCGCCACCGCGACCTGCGTTGTCGTTAGGACGCGCTTCGGTTACCCGAATCGTACGACCTTCAATTTCACGTCCGTTAAGTTCTTCCATAGCGGCCGCAGCTTCTTCAGGTGTTTCGAACTCCACGAATCCGAAACCCTTGCTTCTGCCCGACTCACGATCTACGATAATCTTTACAGATGTGACGTTACCGTACTGAGCGAAAACCTCGCGCAGAGAATTTTCCTCAACTGAGTATGCGAGGTTACCCACATACAGCTTCTTTTCCATTTTCAACTCCATTAAAAACCCGCCTAGTTTAATCCCAGAAGAGAAAAGAATCCCATTCGAGAAGTTCCATGGAGTCGAACGAACAAAAGGTATCTGAACGGTCCAGGAGCGGGCTATATTATTACTGTTTTAGGGTACCATAGACCCCCCTGCCTGAGCAATGAATTGATCTGGCCGCCTAAAGGGGGCATAAATCACTATAACTAAACGACAGCCAGCACATGCGAAAATCGCACCCGCCCAATAAAACCCAATTATTCTATGAAGTTACCTGCTGTGAAGGGCTTGAGCGCTTCGTGCAGCGCGAGCTAAGGCGCACGTTTGGGGATAGACATAAGCTGTCGGCTAAGCGGGCGGCGGGCGAAGTATTGTTTTCACTGGATCAGCCGTCAGGCGAATTGCTCAGTCTGAAAACGGCGCATGAAGCATTTAAGGTTATTCCTTTTGACACCCCCCGCCCTCGCGGAATCCTAGAACCGCTCAAACTCCGTGAACTTGTAAAAGCCATTTCGACAATCACCTCACAGAAGAAGGCGCCGACCTTCTCAAGCTTCCGCGTCAGCGCCGCCGGTGCCGATTCAAAAGATCTGAAGCGGATTCGTGAAGCGATTTCTGCGCAAACCATGCTGCGCGAAGACGAAGAGGATGGCGATATGCTTATTCGCATCCGGCGATCAAAAGTGCACGATCAGGGGTGGGATGTACTCCTTCGCCTAACACCAAGACCGCTTCACGTTCGCGCCTGGAGAAAAGCCGATTATCGCGGAGCTCTCGATGCCACTATAGCGCGCGTCATGGTGGAATTAGCGGGAGCAAAAGGTGGCGAAAAGTTACTCGATCCAATGTGCGGTTCGGCAACGATACTTATTGAACAGTCCGAGATGTCCAAAAATTCAGTTTGCGTTGGCATAGAGCGTAGCCACAATGCAGTAAAATCCGGAGCGCAGAATGTCGCCGCCGCCCGCGCCGAGAAAACCATATCGCTACTTTGCGCTGATTCGAGTTCGATTCCTTTCGCCGATGGAACGTTTGACGCGATCGCTGTCAATCCGCCTTGGGGCGAAGCCATAAAAGAAAAAGAGAGCCTTCAAGCCATTTATTCATCATTAATTAAAGAATGCGCGCGCGTACTCAAATCCCGCGCGCGGATGTGCGTGATTGTTCAGAACGTTGATGAACTAAACCGCGCCATCAGCGACGTGCGCGCGCTGCATGTCGTTGAATCCCATCGCGTGCTTCAGCGCAAGGGATTTCATCCGACAATTGTCCTGATCGAGAAACGGTAATTTTCTAGAGCCGCCTGCGGGGGCGATTCATATCGTTTAGCACCCCTCCCGTCTGCCATAAGCAGCCAGCGAAACGTTAGTTTCGTCCCTTGCGCTTTCGCGCAAGGGACGAATATGCATTTCTAATTACAGACGCTTTGGAAGCGAGGAACCGAAGAAGATGTCGCTGTCGATTCTTGATAGATTCGGTCAGCGCCTGCTGCAGTCTTCTTATCAGTCGCACTCAGCGGACGAATCTTAGCAAGTTCGCGGAGCGCTTTCTGCGAGATCTCGCGCAGGCCGGACATGCTCGCATCGTAGCTATTGATGGTCGAACTGTTATCTACCTGAGCGCACACTCCTTCAGCACACGACTTGATGATTTGCGGAAGCGACCAGGTAAATTCCCAAGCCGCATTCTTCAACTTCTCGACATCGACGCGCGCACTCGCTACATAGTTACGAGTCGCCTGAGTCTTCGCACTACGCTCGAGTCGCTTCAGAGCCGAGAGCGCATTAGCTTCAGCGCGGTGCGAGTTGCCGTCCATCACAAAGAGTGTGTCTTTGATGTCGGTGTCGGTGCATGAACAGGACTGCCCGTCGCCGCCACACACGCCGCAGGCATCAACTTTTTTACCGCTGTTCGGAACGCCGTCGCAGCCGGTGCAAGAGTTATCGCCGCCGCATACGCCGCATTGGTCAACAACTTTGCCGCTATTCGGAACGCCATCGCAGCCGACGCACGACGTGCCGTCGCCACCGCACACGCCGCACTGATCGATTACCGCTGTACCGCCTGCAGTGCCTTTGCAATCCGTGCTGCATGCGGGAACGCTGACCGTGCTTTGACAGGTGCTGCCTTTGACGCCGTCGTTAATCGTCAATGAAACTCCGCACGAAGCGGCCTCTCCTTTTCCTGGGCCGGTAAGTGTCAGAACTGGACTAACCGTTTGCGGTTTATCAATTGTGCCGTCCTTACAGGTTGTGGTCCAGTTATAGGTCAAGACTTTGCCTTCTGGATCCGACGAGCCGCTTCCATCAAGATTAATCTTGGTCTGAGTGCCTTGGCATGTAGCAGTGTACGGGCCTTTCGCGTTACAGACTGGTGGCTTGTTCGAGCTACATTCCTTGCTATCCTTCGACGCAGTTACTGCTTTGACGCCGAGCTTCCAAGTTAAATCAGACCCGTTGAAATCCACCGTGAATGCCGTATTGACCACACCGGTGAAGAACTTATTCGGTTGTCCGCGATCCTGAGGAGCTGGAGTGAACAAGTTATACTGCCCAATCGGAAGCGGAACTTCGAATGCGTTCTGGTTCTCGTATCCGAACTTAGCCGTGTAAACCGAAGCGCTCTTCGGATCAACGCACTCAAGAATCGGCTGAACCGGAGAGCACGACTTGGAGACTCCATTCTTGGCTGTTACCGATCTCTTAGCGCTGCCGTCATACTTCAATGTCCAGGTCACACTCTGGCTTAGCGGGTAGACAACACTAAACGCCGCGTCGTTCTTTCCGACCGCAAAGTTGCTCGGTTGCCCCTGATTCGCATTGCCCGGCGATACGATGTTAATATTTTTCGCGTCGTTCACACCCGCCGCGATCGTAATCGGTTGGGCGCTGCTATTTACATAGCCGAAGAACGCAGTGCCGGTGCCATCCCCGTTATTCAAGATACAGGTAACCGCTGGCGTTACGGGGCTTGGCGGATCTTTTTCGTCGTCATCATTCGGACCGGTACAACCTGGATCCTTCGGATAATCGATCAAGCCATCCTCATCGTTATCACACTCGTCGTTGCACTCGTATTCAGGATCGTCGCTTTCGTCGTCGTCCTTGGAAGAGCTGCAGCCCGGATCTTTTGGATAGTCAATCTTGCCGTCATCATCGTTATCCTCGCCGTCGGAACACTCGGATTCCGGCTCATTCCACTCATCGTCATCAACTGGGTTCTCACAGCCTGGATCGAGCAAGTCGATCTTACCGTCTTTATCGTTATCCTTCTTATCTGAGCATTCCGGCTCGTCGCTTTCATCGTCGTCGCTCGTATTGCTGCAGCCCGGATCGGCCATATCGATTTCACCATCCTTATCGTTATCTATGCCATCGGCGCACTGTGGTCCTTCCGTTGGATCCTTAGGGGAGGTACAACCTGAATCTTGCGGGAAGTCGATCTTTCCGTCGCTGTCATCATCTTTGCCGTTGTCGCATTGAGGTCCATTTGGATCTTTCTCTGAAGTATCACTCTTCGAAGAACAACCCGGATCTTGGGGAAAATCTATCCAGCCGTCGCCGTCATTGTCCTTGCCGTCATTACACTCGGCTTGATCAATTTCAGAATCATCGGTCGAACTGCTGCAGCCCGGATCGGCCGGAAAATCAATCTTGCCATCGCTATCGTTGTCCTTCTTATCTTGGCACTGAGGCTCGTCTCCCTCGTTATTATCCGTTGGTCCTGAGCACCCTGGATCGGCAGGATAGTCTACGCGTCCGTCGCCATCGTTATCTTTACCGTCGGCGCATTGGGCTTCATCGGTCTCACTATTATCGGTCGGGCTTGAACAACCTGGATCTGCCGGGAAATCCGTTTTGCCGTCACTGTCGTTATCTTTATTGTCCTGACATTGAGCTTCGTCTCCTTCGTTGTTATCTGTCGGACCCGAGCATCCCGGATCGGCAGAATCTACACGCCCATCACTATCGTTGTCTTTTCCATCAGCGCACTGCACATCGTCGGTCTCATTGTTGTCCGTAGCGCTTGAGCACCCTGGGTCTGCCGGGAAATCAACCTTTCCATCACCGTCGTCGTCCTTTTTATTCTGACACTGTGCTTCGTCACCCTCGTTATTATCAGTTGGGGACGAGCACCCCGGATCAGCCGAATCGACTCGACCGTCACCATCGTTGTCCACACCATCAGAACATTGCGTCTTCGGAGCACAGACTACCTGCGTCATCGCTATCATCCAGTCACTAACTTTGGTGTTCGATGGCTGGATGTGCGCATCAGCATTGTTCGCAATGGTCTTACTACAAATGGTGTCGTTATTCGGCACCGAGAAAGAAATTGTAAATTTGACTGTTTGACCAGCAGCAATATTACCGAGCGGGCAATAGATGACTGCATTCGCGACTCCCGTGTGATCGTTAATGGTACATCCCGAAATGCTCGCGCCAGTATACGCAAGGGGCGGCTGAATGAGCTGTTTTGTAACCGGGTCAACAAAGTAATCCGCAACAAGCACCGATGGTGCTACGGCATTTCCTAGATTCGATACCGAGAAGTTATACGTAGCAACGCCGCCAGCCGTGATAGTAGACGAAACTGTCTTGACAATTTTCAACTTCGGATTCGTTTCGTCGGTATCGGAAGCGTTATCACAACCTGGATCGCTGAGATCGACCTGACCGTCACCATCGTTGT
>CAYTAW010000239.1:0-5855 GCA_964435675.1 uncultured Bdellovibrionales bacterium | reverse complement strand
ATGTAGACGGGTATAACGCCGTCGTGCGCGGGGAGAAGGTGGATGGTGAGGTCATCAAGCCTCCCCAGCAGGAAGAGATGTTCTCTGAAGGGGAGGAAGTGCCGGTGGATCTTACCTCGGCGGCCGAAGAGGCTCCGCAAGAGCCGAAAAAGTCGATTGTCGCTGAGGAGCTAAAGCCGCTCTCGAAGATCGTAATCGTTATTGATGAACTTGCCGATTTGATGCTCACGGTCGGCCGCGAAATCGAAGAGCTTATCACGCGGCTTGCCCAGAAAGCGCGTGCTGCCGGAATACACTTGATCGTTGCCACTCAGCGGCCATCGGTCGACGTTATCACCGGTTTGATTAAGGCGAACTTTCCAGCGCGTTTATCGTTCCGCGTGACGAGCCGTATCGATTCTCGCACGATTCTCGATAGCATGGGCGCGGAAAAGCTTCTTGGCCGCGGCGACATGTTGATAATGTTCCCGGGCGCGGTGCATATCCGCCGCGTGCACGGCGCGTATGTCGAAGACTCCGAAGTAAAAAAGGTTATCAGCGCAATCAAAGCCTCAAGTAAGCCGCAGTACGATCAGAGAATCCTTGATATGTGCGAAAAAGCATTGGTCGACGACGAAGCGAAATCGTCCACTGGCGCTGAAGGAGAGGAGCAGGAGTATGATGAGTTCTACGATCGCGCAGTCGAACTGGTGCTCGAAAAAGGCACTGCTTCGACCTCGATGATTCAGCGCGTCTTCCGCATCGGATACAACCGCGCCGCGCGTATCATCGAAGTCATGGAAAGGGACGGCATCATCGGCCCGATGGACGGCGTCAAGCCACGGGAAGTGCTGATACAATCTCTTGAAGAGCGCAGCGGCGTTCCCGCAGAAGAGTCGTAATCAGTTACCTGGGGTGGCGACCGTTTCCCGTCCCGGCTCGCCACAACTCCGCGCCACCCTAGGGGCGTGGGGGTATCGCAAAACTTCCGGATCAGGTAAAACGACAAGGCGAGTCTATCTATGAGCGAATTCGAAGGAAGCCCCCCCGTCTGGTCATATGTTCGCGGCGCGTGGCAAGCGACTGCCTCTCAGCGTGTGCGCGCTATTATCTGTCTGGTGTTGCTCGTATTAGCACCGGCAATCGACCTGCTGATACCCTGGGCGCTCGGCTATACCATTGACGCTTTTATCAAGCACGGCGTTACCGCGACGGGAATGTGGATGGCAGGTTGGGGATTGCTTGCATTCGTCGGCCTACGATTTGCGTTTGCTATATTCAATCACGTCGGCCGCTATCTGCAGATTACGACGGCGTATAACGCCAAAATGCACACGCTCGAAAAGATCTTTGCCGCTATTTTTAAATTCCCGCTTTATTGGCACACCAAAACCCATTCGGGTGAAAATTTGAGTAAACTTAACCGCGCCGCCGGGGCGGTCGATAACGCGGTGGGAACCTATATTTGGCTGGTGCTCGAAGGCGCCGTAAAAGCGGTGATGGCAACGGTTATAATTATCGTCATGCTCGATTTCTGGGTGGCGTTGAATGTTTTCTTGATGTGCCTTCTTACGCTTGGTTCGATCGTCGCTTTTAACAAGCGGCTGACCGCGCGCTATCGGCAGAATAATATCTTCTCGAATAAGATAAATCGGATCTGTATCGACTATCTCTTCAACGTCGTCACTATCAAAACGCTAGGCCTCGAGCAGGCGGCGGCGCGTTACCTCGATGTGCAGCGCGAAGAGGGGTACAACTATAGCCGCAAGATCGCCAAATACAACGAGCTCAAATGGGGCTCAACCAACGTCGGCTATACTTTGATGATGAGCACATCGTTGATGATATATTTCTGGAAATTGTCACAGAGCGGCGCTCCATTTGAGGTCCAGCCAGTGTGGGTGATGATCAGCTACCTCGATAAGATATTTCAGGCGGTAACGGCATTTACTGGCTATTACAGCGGCATCATAGAATCGGCGATCGCTTTTGAGGATGGGTCCAAGATTTTAAAGGAGTCGGCCGGGGTGCCGACGGTTTCCACTACGCCGCTACAGCCCGGCTGGCAGACTCTTTACTTTAATAAACTCCAGTTTTCTTATTTGGCGGGCGAGGTTCGCGGTCTCCAGGACATTTCATTCTCCATATCACCAAACGAAAAGATCGCTCTAGTCGGTCCGAGTGGCGGCGGCAAATCAACGTTGCTCAAGGTGATCGGCGGAATGCTGCTCGCGGAATCGGGCAGCGCCTCGATTGAGACGGGACAGGAGTTCTCTCTCGCTGCCATTTCCCAAAGCACCTTGATGATCCCTCAGGAACCGGAAATTTTCTCTGAAACATTCCGTTATAATATAACGATGGGTGAAAATTTTTCCGACGAGAAAATACGACAATACATTCAGCTCGCCCGGCTCGAAGGAGTAATCGAAAAACTCCCAGATGGACAGGCTACGGACATGGCTGAAAAAGGCCTAAACATGTCCGTCGGAGAAAAACAGCGCTTAGCGCTCGTGCGCGGATTGCTGCGCGCGCAGAGCCGGCAGATTATTTTGCTCGACGAGCCGACTTCAAGCCTCGATCCCAAAACGGAGAAAGAAATCTTTCTTTCGTTGCTCGAACATTTCTCGGATCGAGTCATCATGACCGCCTGTCATCGCTTGAACATTGTTCCGCTATTCGATCGCGTCATTTTCGTTCGTGACGGTATGGTGCTCGAAAGCGGCAGCTTTTCCGAGTTGCTTAGAAAGGGCGGCGCGTTTGCCGAAGCGTGGGAAGACTATGAGAAAAAGGTGCCCAAGCAGTCGATGGGATAGGAATAGTCGGTCTGGAGTCGTGTCTGTCGGCGGACAGCCGTCCGCTGACTCCTGAATAATGTGCGGCTTACTGTACGGTAGCCCAAAAGATTTGCGCAGAACTGTTTGCCCCGCCGCTCAGATCCTCACCACGTGCGATTATCGAAACACGCTTCGTTCCTGTCGATTGTGAGGCTCTTGTTAAACATTGCCGTAAATCGACCGTCAGAGTAAGAAAACGGGCAGGATCGGGTGTCGTATCGTCGCTTCCGTCGCGAAGTGGGAATAGCTCGGCTCCTTGATCGGGGAATGGTGAATTGTCTGTGCCGAGGCCGTTGCTCACTTCCGTTAAATCGCTGGAGAGGTTCGAGTAGAGGCCGGCGCAGGTGAACTGCACGTTCCCACTATCAACCAACACGCCGTACTTCAAGTGACCGATATCCCGATACCGATCACTTTCGCTCGCGGCAACCTCACTTCTGTAGAGCAAGCGCTGCGGGCGCCAGAATTTGAACGTAACTAAACCGCTACCATCGGTGACGATAGGATTTCCGATGGAGCCGACCGTGTTATTGGCGTCCGCATAGTTAATCGACGATTCCACCGAATTAACCACGTATGATTTGAGCGCGGGGACCGTAACGAGAAATGGGGACAGCGTAAGCAGCTTTGATTCAAGAACTGCTCCTGTTGAATTTGTGAACTCAATGAGGAATGTGTCTCCCGGCCGAACCGCTTCAGTTCCTTTGCGCGGCTGAATAGAGGCAGCAACAGCCTTGAATCCTCGGACATCGAGCGGCTCTAAGTTCGGATAGCCGCTTCCGTCCATGTTCATATCTTTCCAGGGTTGGCCGCGCAGGGCCGCGTCGGATTCGGTCAAGCCGCCATAGATCGCGCTTCCGTCTGTGCGGTTACAATACTCATTTCCATCGGCGCAGATCACATGGCCGCCGGTGATTGTGCTTTCTGGCGGCAGGCTGAACCAGAAACTTATGTTAAACATGTTTTCTCCCCCAATTGCTTGATCGATATCGTCCTGCGTGACCGATCCAATATTGGCGTTCAGCGTGCTTGCTAGGTCCTGGAAGAGACTGGAGTACGTCGCGTTGTCGTTGCCCGCGAAATCGGGGTCGGCGATGTTTACGAGCCCGTCGCCATCGAGATCGGGATCGAGCGCATCGATGATTCCATCGGCATCTGTGTCGCTGCCTGGCGACGAAAGTTGATCAGAGCTGGTCGCGGCTAGAGCCGCCTGCCTTCGCTGAGAATTTTCAACGGTGATTAGTCCGCCTGAGGCAGCGCCGGCCGGGTTGCCGGTGGTATCTGTATTTGCAACGAGTTTACCTTTTCCGATTACTAGTGAGGAAGCCAGGCCTTTAGCGAGGACGCCGTACCCGGTTTTTAAATTAATCGCACCGAGGTTCAATGTCGTCGACTTATCCGCGGTTTTTCCTGAAAGCCCAAGATACGCCTTTCGAGCCTGCTTTTTCACAGAGAGGACGATCGGGCCGACGGCTCTGCCGTCTGCGTCGACTAATATCAGTGTCGCACCTTTTAGTTTTGAAGATTTGAATGAGAAAGCGCCGCTTGAGGCAAGCTTAGCCCGGCTGACTTTGCCGGCACCGTCAATCAACATTACTTGATAACCCACCGCATTCTTTACTTTTCCTTTTAGTGTGATCTTACCGGCCGCGAAGGCGTTCGGCTGTGACAGTAGTAATGAGAATGTAATCGAAAGAAGCAGTGAAATCCTGTGCATGGCAGCTCCGAATTTAGCTTTCGAGGGTACTATCGGACTCCGTCACCACTCACTTGAATGAGGGGGCCAATTTGAGTTCTAGCGAGCGAACCTGGGGGAGGATCCACTTGAATTTACTGGTGAAAGGGATAGGGGATGGTGTTTTGTTTATAAGGGGAAAGGGAATAAATGACGGGTGAAGAGCTTCGCCCGCCTCGGTAGGCGGCTTTTGTTAGATAGCCATCGACTCGTGCTAATGGGTGTTTGCGCTTAGGGGGCGTATACCGGGGTTAGTTCAGTGGCGCAGTCCAGAAAGGAGTGCAACCTTACTCCCAAGTTGGTTCTATTCCCAATGTTGTCTGATAGAGAACGGCTAGTTTTCCAAGCTCTAATCGCGTGTCGATCTCTCGCACTGACGCGTCTGCGGTGGCTTGCTCGCGTAAATTTACGAAGATAAGGGAGCTATCGCCGTGTGAAAACTTTGTGCGTTCTCCGGCTTCAAGTTGCTTCGCGAGAATAAGCTCCTTGCTTGCGGCTTCGAGTCTCTGTTTTGCGATCTCGATTGCATTTCGGGTGTCTCGAACTTCAACACTGATGCGATCTTTAAGCGCTTGCGCTTGGAGTTCGGCCTCGGTGGCTTTAGCCGCGGCTTGAGTAATCCGCCCTTGTTGATTCCGAGTTTGTAGAGGGACTTCAACTCTGAGTCCTAATCGAAGCTCGGTCTCTTCTCGATTTCGATCGCCGTTCCCTAAATCTCGGGCGACATAGCTCTGTAGATCGAGCTT
The DNA here is from genome assembly GCA_964435675.1 of uncultured Bdellovibrionales bacterium. Taxonomy (GTDB): domain Bacteria; phylum Bdellovibrionota_C; class UBA2361; order UBA2361; family CAYTAW01; genus CAYTAW01. The sequence goes on along the minus strand of CAYTAW010000239.1, from coordinate 561 downwards.
TGGCAGCAAGTCGTTTTCGGCCAACCGCTTTTCCATTTCTTGCTGTGATTTGATTTTTGCGAAACGCTCGACCTCCGGCCGAGCTCGTACGGCCTTATCCACGGTGTCATTGGTCGAGTCAGAGCTGTCCATGGGCGGTATGGTGGGCAGTTGTGGCTGGGCTGCGCCTATGTTCTTGCTTTGGCCCTGGGCGTCACGCCAAAAAAACGATAACTCTAACTCCGCCCGCGTAAGCGCGCGCTCCGCGGCCAAGAGTTGGGATTGACGCTGAAGAACCTGCCGTTCATTGTCGGTTCTGTCAAAGTCGGCTAAATCACCCGCTTGGACCCGCGAGGAAAATTGCTTGTCTCTTTGCACGGCGATCTCAAGAAGGCTGGCGAATACCTCCCGCTTCGCGTGTGCGGCCATCCATTCCCAATACGCAAAAGCGGCAGCTCGGGATAGCTCAAGCCGGCGTTGGGAAACTGACAGCGCGGCGATTCGCTGCTGCAGTTGCGACTTTCCGATCGAGATTCGCCGCCGATCAGTTTCGCGATCACGCAACAGTGGCACCTCCACGCC
>CAYTAW010000238.1:1184-5878 GCA_964435675.1 uncultured Bdellovibrionales bacterium | reverse complement strand
ACATAATTTATGATATCCCAGTGCTCGATATCCGATAATTTCCATCCCAGGCCCGGCATGATGGCTAGCCCGCCAAAATGTATCGTTCCATAAATGTAGCCGTCGGTTTTGTCGAGGTACATCTTGTCGCCAATGTCCATGCCGGGAATAGTGCCCTTCGAATTTACGGAAACAGGGCCTGGCTGATATGGCGTCTTTGAAATATCGCCATGACACGGGTAGCAGTTAACTTTAAAAAGTCTTGCACCACTTTCAATTGATTGCGCTTCCATAGGAATCGGGTTGGTCAACGCGGCAGCGTCGGCCTTCGATTTCGGAACCGGGTTCTCAAATCCCACAGCGACCGAAGTGCTCGGCAGTCCGCGCATAATGATGCCCGTGCGCTTTTGATTGTCGACCATGTCATCATTGAATGGTAGCGCGTAAGCGCTCGACGCGGCGATTAACAACGCGCCGGACGCACTCAAAATATTCTTTACATATCCCATTCTCATGAGCACCTTAACCAATCTACATTCCTTCACGTACCTGCACCTCATCCGCGCCCGCATCTTTCAGCGTTTTGGAAACCTGATCTACCGCGCCAGTGTCACAACCGATTGCGACGCCGAACTTATCCTGCGTGAAGCGGGGATCGAATCCGACTTTCGGAAAGAGATCTGGAACGCGGCTCAAAAAAAGCATGCCGGCGAGAGTGAAAAGAGTCCCCCAAAGAATCGTCCATTCGTATCCGATGACTACGAAACCCGGAACCGAGACGATATCCTTTGCGCTCGTGCGCAGCGGCCAGTCAAGCGAGCAAAGAATTGCCAGCGCGAATCCCGCAGTGCAGCCAGAAACAGCGCCGAACAAATTAAACTTTCGTACATTACTGCGCACGTGCGAGGCAGCGTGATCGAGTTCGTGATTATAGAATGGCGCGAACACCTTAAAATCCAAGCCTGACTTCTTAGCCGCCTCAATCGCCTTTAGCGTATCATCGAGGTAGGTAAACACACCGACTACTGCTTTTTGTCCTTTCATAAACTCTCCTTAGTGATGCCCACCGCTTGCGTGTCTTCTCGGCGGCGGCAAGATCTCCTTGATCTCGGTAATCGCTACCGATGGGAAGAACTTTATGAAAAGCAGCATCCACATGCCGAACCAGCCGAATGAACCGACCGTCAAACCGACTTCAGTCCATGAAAAATTATACCCGCCCCACGCTGCCGGGATGTACTCGCGAGCCAGAGAGGTGAAAATGATATTGAAGCGCTCAAGCCACATGCCGATATTGATGATGATTGACAGAATGAAGAGAAAGGTGATGTTGCGGCGGAGCGGGGCAATCCAGAGCGACAGAGGCGCTATACAGTTACAAAAGGTCATTCCCCAGAAGGCTGCTTTAAACTCTCCGAACGGACGGAACCAGAATTGTGTGCGTTCGAATGGATTATTGCTGAACCACGCGACGTAAAATTCAGTTGCGTACGCATAGGAAACCACGCCGCTCGTAAGCATTATCAGCTTGCTCATTGCCTCGAAATGATCGAGCGTAATCAACGCTTCAAGCTTATACACCTTGCGAAGTGGAATGATCAGCGTGATAACCATCGCCACACCCGAAAAAATCGCGCCGGCAACGAAATACGGTGGGAAGATCGTTGCGTGCCAGCCCGGCACTATTCCGACCGCGAAGTCCCAAGAAACCACACTGTGCACCGACACAACGAGCGGTGTCGCAAAAGCCGCGAACAGCAAATAGGCGGCACCGTAGTTTTTCCACTGGCGGTTGTTTCCTGTCCATCCAAGCGAGGTTATTCCGTAGAGCGTCTTACGGAAGGCACTCTTAGCCCGATCACGCGCAACTGCAATATCGGGAATCAAACCAACGCAGAAGAAAAGTGCAGAAACTGTAAAATAGGTAGAAATGGCGAATACGTCCCAAAGAAGAGGTGAACGGAAGTTCGGCCATAATCCGCGCTGATTCGGGTATGGGAATAGCCAATAGCCCGCGAACCACGGACGGCCCGTGTGGATGACGGGGAATAATCCCGCAGTCATAACGGCAAAAACCGTCATCGCTTCCGACAAGCGGTAAATCGCCATGCGGAATTTGGCGCGAAAAAGGAAAAGAACGGCTGAAATCAGCGTTCCCGAGTGCGCGATACCCACCCAGAAAACGAAATTAGTAATGTACACCCCCCAACCGATCGGGTGATTGATACCCGCCATGCCGAGCCCATCAAGGATCTGGACCGTCCAGGAAAGCGCTCCAATTCCCACTAATGTAAGAGCGAGGGCGAAGAAACAGTACCAGCCGAAAGTCGGCGGCTCCATCGTCTTCAAAACCAAATCATTGACCAGAGCGTAGTCAACATGAACCTGTTCAGAATCGACTGCTTTTGATGTGCTGCTCATAGCTTTATGCCTTCACCCGAATATCTTCCAAATACGTAATCGATGGCTGCGTATTGATATGGTGATCGAGCACCTTGTACGCGCGATCTCCCTTCGAAGCCTTACTTACCTTGCTATTTGGATCGTTGAGATTGCCGAAGACCAACGCCTGCGTCGGGCAGCTCTGTACGCACGCCGGTTTAACATCACCGTCTTCGATTTGCCGTCCCAGATCCTTTGCATGATCTTTCGCTTCATTGATGCGCTGCACGCAGAACGTGCACTTCTCCATCACGCCGACCCCGCGCTTCGTGACGTCTGGATTAAGCTGCCACGCGATCGTTTCAGGTGGCTGATAATCGAACCAGTTGAAGCGGCGCACTTTGTACGAGCAGTTGTTCGAGCAATAACGCGTGCCGACGCAACGGTTATAGACCATCGAGTTGAGCCCTTCTTCGTTGTGATACGTTGCGTAGACTGGGCAAACCGGCTCGCACGGAGCGTTTTGACAGTGCTGACACATCATTGGCAGGAAATTTACCTTTAACTCCTCTCCGCCTTCGCCGCCATCATAGTAGCGTTCGATCCGCAGCCAAGACATTTCACGGCCCTGCTCGACAACTTCCTTGCCGACAACCGGAATGTTATTTTCAGCATAGCATGCGACCACACACGCAGAGCAGCCCGTGCAGGCAGCGAGATCGATAGCCATTCCCCACTGATAGAGCGGGTGTTTGCGCTGCTCATACATCTGCTTCAATTCGTGATGCTCACCGTGCCCATGCTCTTCATGAGCATGATGCTCACCGTGCGCGTCTGAGGCGCTTGCTGCCGCAACCGCGCCGGCAACAAGCTTGGTTCTCGCAAGTTCACGATCCTGCTGCGAATCGCTGCCTTGAGCGTTTGGAAGCGAACCCTTCGCTAAGCTCCGAGTGACCGTAACATTCGTCGAAAGTAGAGCGATAGAAGATTCCGAGCTATCGTACGCCGGAGCGAGCAGTTTCAAAACATTGCCGCCCACGATGCTCTTCGCGTAACGTCCATACTCCTGGTGGCCCTGACCAATCGGGACCGCAACGATACCGTGATGCACGTAATCAGTCAGATAGACGGGAACTGTGATTTCGCCATGCTCCGTTCCCAGCGTGACCATATCGCCCTGCGCGAGCCCAAATTCCTTTGCCGTCTCAAAGCTTAATTCAGCCCAAGAGCTCCAACAGGCCTGCGTAATCGGATCCGGAAGCTCTTGAAGCCAAGGACGATTCGCGGCACGGCCGTCAAATGTGCGCACCGAAGGGTACGGAAAAAGTGTCAGGGTATTTTTCGCCCCTTTCGGCTTTGCAAATTGAGGGCCGCCTTCGGAGAACTCGAACGCGACCGCGGCGTTTGATTTCTCATCAATATCGGCATCGGTAACAACGCCGCCATTCCCCACAGCCTTACGCCAGAAATTATCGAACGATAACGCCTTATCGCTCGAGCCTGCCTGAATCTTCTTCCAGCGTTCCTTGAGGAGCTCTTCGAAATTTTTTGCCGAAACCGGCGAGCCGGCTTTCGCAGCGGCCTCGATCAAGATGTCGCCGCCAATCTTCGAGTCGAAAAGCGGAAGCATCGTTGGCTGAAAAAGATTGTAAACGCCGGCACGCGGCTCGCTGTCACCCCACGTTTCGAGCGCAACATGCGTCGGCAGCACATAATCCGCCGCGGCCGCAGTCTCATCGACATGCGAAGAGAGAACAAACACGGAATGCGCCTTCTTCAGCGCGAAATCAAAGCCAAAGCTCGCCGGAACAGTAAACCCAGGATTCGTTCCCCAAATTACTGCCGTAAAGACCTCGCCCTTATTCATGCGATCGATTGCAGCCAAGAGGCTCTTCGAAGAACTCTTCGGCTTTCGAACCTTGGCGACATTAACGGTTTTTCCGACGTTGCCGAGAATCGCATTCAGCGCGAATGCGGCAACCATCAGAGGAAGAGCCTGCGGCGTCGAAGCAGCAGCTCCACCCGCAATGACGAGTGAATTCTTGGCGCGAGCCAAATCATCGACCAGCACGAGAATCTGCTCTTTGCTTACGCCAGAGGCGGCAACAGCACTCTCGATCGAAACATTCTTTATAGCGCTTGTTACCTTCGATTTTACCGGGTCCGGCAGCGACGACAAAATGCCACTCCCCTTGCGATCAACGAGCGCCTTAATCAAAACCAACGCAATCTGCTCTTCGGAACCCGGATTCGAGCGCAGCCACGTATCGGCATTGGCGCCGGTCAGCGAGAGGCGCGGCTCAACATGCACAAATTTTGCCGGCGCCTTTTTG
>CAYTAW010000238.1:0-1174 GCA_964435675.1 uncultured Bdellovibrionales bacterium | reverse complement strand
CTGCGCGCGTACTCTACAGGCGAATTCCACGTTTCGAGGAAGTCAGCGCCGAAGTTAACGACGACATCGGCTTTCTCCAGGGAATATGTCGGCACTCCGTACACACCAAAAACGGCTTCGGCCGCCTTTGCTTCTACCGCCTGAGACGACAGTTCATAGACGACGTGCTCGGCACCGACAGTCTTACACCAATCCTGGATTAGTTCGGCATTAGCGCCGGTCACTTCTCCCGTGATTAGAATCTGTTTTCCTTTCCCCTTTTGTAGCGCTTTACCAAAATCACCGATCGCCTGCTCCCACGTGACAGCCTTTGCGTCGGCCGCGCCTCCAAAGCGCTTGCGCGCCAACGGCTGACGGAGACGATCCGGATCGTACAAACTTTGCAGCGTCGATTGACCGAGCGCGCAAACACCGCCTTTATTGACTGGATGCTCAAGATTGCCTTCGACTTTCACCGCGCGGCCTTCACGCGTGCGCACGACAAGACCGCATCCGGCAGGGCACTCGCCGCACGTGGTCTTATACCAAACGGCAACGCCAGGAACTTGCTCCTGCATGCCCTTTGAATTGGGGAGAATATTCTGACGGGGGCTATCAGCACAGCCGCTGACGCCTACCGCTGTACCTGCTCCAAGCACTTGTAAAAACCGGCGGCGAGTAATATTTCCGCTGCTTTTAGCTTCGCCCGACCCTTCATTCCCTGCTTCAGGAATATCGATGCGCTTCGTTGACATCGTTCACCTTATCCTTAATTACGTCCAATAACTCCTAATAGTGACACACGTTGCAGTCGATGCTCGTGCCTTGCGCACGGTGACAGGATACGCACCACCCCATCTTCATCGACGAAACGCGCTCAACAACTCCCATCTCCGGAATTTGTCCGTGACAGGTTGAACACGCTACACCCGCCTTAACGTGCCGCTTATGGTTGAAGCGGACATGGTCGGGCATTACGTGCACTTTCACCCATGGAATGGGCTTTTTGAAATTGTTTTTAAAACCACCCGTAGCGGTGTCGAACTCTTGCGTTGCCTCGACATACTCGGAGAACTTCGCGATTTCGGCCTTCTGTTCATCGCTCGTCCCCTTAACATGCTTATGACACCCCCAGCACGTTTCGACTTCTGGGATAGCTGCGTACGGAGACTTAGTTACTGTCCAGTGACAGAAC
>CAYTAW010000237.1:4649-5888 GCA_964435675.1 uncultured Bdellovibrionales bacterium | reverse complement strand
ATCCAGGCCACCTCCATCACCACGAAAAAGAGACCCCAGTTCACGAGAAGGTAAAATTCATCGTCGATACGGCACGTGAGCACGACTGCGCTATCCGTATTGGCGTGAATTTTGGTTCGCTCGATCCGGCGCAAAAAGGTGCGGCTGAGGATCCGATTGAAGCGGCGCTCGCTTCCGTAAGAGAGCACATCGGATACGTCGAGGAGCTGGGATTTACTAATTTTGTGGTTTCGCTCAAGAGTTCGGATCCGAATGACGTGATGGATATCAATTTACGTTTTGCCGAGCTGTTTCCCGAAATACCAATGCATCTCGGGGTAACGGAAGCCGGCATGCTGCCCATGGGCGAAATCAAGTCGCGCGTTGCCTTCGAGAACTTGCTCGCCAAAGGTATAGGCGACACTCTTCGTGTTTCGTTGACGTTGCCGTACGCTGAAAAATATAAAGAGGTGGAAGTCGGTAGACGGATAATTGAGGATGTGCGCGAAGGTCGCTTCCGTTCGGTGCCTCGCTTCGAGAATCAGGGTCTCAATATTATTTCGTGCCCGTCCTGTTCACGGGTTGAAAACGAAGCGTTTATTGAACTTGCTCAAAAAGTCCGCGAGATGAGCGCCTATGCGGCAAAGGAAGATTTAACCATTGCGGTCATGGGCTGTAGAGTTAACGGCCCGGGCGAAACGGATGACGCCGACCTAGGGCTTTGGTGTGCGCCAAATCATGTCAATTTCAAACGCCGCGGCGAGCTGGTCGGAAGCTTCTCTTACGAGGAAATCATAGGGCGCCTTAAACAGGAGCTTGACCAGTTGATCGCCCAAAAGCAGACTGTCTCCGGGAGCGAAGTGACCCGGGCTGAGGCTGGCAACGCCTCCTAAGACGGTCACGCGATAGAATTCATGTCTCTACCATTGGTTTCAAAGGGCATCGAGCATTTAACGGCTGAACAACGCGCCCGCGTCGAAGAGTATTTGACGCAGGCGCAAATATACGGCGTTGTCACCGGTGTGTTGATTGGAGCCGAAACCTGGGACCTTCGCCCGTTGATTATGGAGAGTGGGCGTCTCGAGGTGTTGCGGCCGCTGAGCCCATCAGTATACGCCAGCGCAGCACTCGATCAAACGATAGCCGCTCTTGGACGCGCGGCGCAGCGCTTCGATAAGAGTTTCCTTCCAGTTGAAATTAAACGTTCAGAAAAATTCGCATGGGTGAGGCGAATATACCCAAATCAAGTTCTCTCAGAGG
>CAYTAW010000237.1:0-4639 GCA_964435675.1 uncultured Bdellovibrionales bacterium | reverse complement strand
GCGACTCAAGGTCTGGAAATCGAAGCCACCGTCGTGCGTAAATTCCTCGAAGTCTTTCAGGCGTTGTTTGCCGAGGGCATTTGCCACGGAAACGTAGCCCTTTCGAATATCGGGTATGTGAATGGAAAGTTGGTTCCGCTCGATATCTGTGTGCATGCCGAAAACCCAGCCTCTTCGCCGGGAGACGACGTCGAAAAGCTCGGAAAGATTTTTCCGTTGTTCAAGTTCCTTGGGTGCTCGCCGTCTCTTGTCGCCGAATTGACCGGAATAGGGAGCTATTCATCCTCGGCGCAAAGCGCGATTGAGCAGTTGTTGATAAAGCTCGCAGCGCCTAAGGCAGCGGCGCCTCCCCCTGTGGCCGAGGAAGCGTCTCGGGTAACCGTTGTGCAGGGCGGGGCGCGCGGTAAGATTGTCGATGCGCGGGTGAAAGGCAGAGAGCGCCCGCCGCAGAAAGTCGAGCCAGAGCCTGAAGCGGGCGAGGCCTCCGAGAGCGCCGAGTTTGCCGAAATATCCGACGCTACCGTCCTGGGAGCTCGCCGAGCGCGGATGATGCTCTTTGGGTTGGCGGCTGGATTTGCCGTGATGGTGATTATTTTTCTGACTCAGGGAGGCGCCAATATGCTGCGCCGATCTCCGGCCGAGTATGCCGGTCTTTGGAACAGTAATCAGCCCGAGCAATTGAAATTAATTATAGGAGAAGCGCTTGCAGATCCGTTTTCCGATGCGCTCGAAGTCATTAGAAAAGAAATTTTTCTGGGAAGAACGCCGGAGAACGTACGCAGTGAAATAATCAAGGTTGCTTTTGATCCGCAGTGGTTCGGGGCGCTGAATGAGGGGGATAGACGCACGGTGTTGTCCTTCGCGTTGGGCGACTTGGTGCCCTCTTCGCAGCGTCGAATCGCGCCGTTCAACCAGCTGCATCCGGGTGTACTGCTTGCGCTTGCCGGAATGGTGAGTCTCGACAATCCGGGCGAAATGTTCACTGGGATTCCGCTCAGTAAATTCCTCACTCTTCCAAAGGCGATAGCTGAGTCCTTTCAAGTTTTGAGCGACGCGGGGATTACCGAGCTTCGCGATTTGCATCCTCGTGCATTCGCCCATCTTTATATCGGAGATGGTACGATGCAGGTCTTCGAAAAATATTTCATGGGAGGGAAAGATCTCGAGCTCTCGCGCAAGCAAATGCGTGCGCTTCAGCCCGTTATGGTGCGCTTCCCCGCGTATGCAAAGGTGCTGGCCGATTATTTGACGCGCTCTGAGCTTTCGCTCGCGTCACAGTACGGGTGGTTCGAGGCGGAGCAAGCCGCGCGCTGGGCTGACGCGCCCGCGCTTGTGCGTTTATCGCTCTTAAGTGGTGTGCTCCCTCCCGCCGATCTATCGCTCGAACAGTATATTGATTTACTGCAATTTCCACTGCCCGAGGTGCGCAGCGCCGCGCAGGGAGTATTGCTAAAACGCTTCATATCTGAGAATTACCGATCGCTGCTCATCGTGTTGATGAGTGACGAGAATAAACTTTCCCGATCGCAGATGATCTTTCTCGTTTCCGCCCTTCAACTTCCCGATGAAGAGGCATTCGCGTTTTTCTCGCGCTGGTTCAATGGTGAACCGGATCCGGATACGGTATTTTTGATCCTGCTTGCGCGCAGTCGCAGTCCCAAGGCCGCGCCGTTCGATATCGAAGCGGCGCGCTATCTGATTGATCGGCAGTGGAGCGCGTCGGTCGAAGAGCTTGCAGAGCTTGTCTATCATCCCGAGCCTCTGGCGCGGGCTCTCGCGTATTCGCGTCTCGATCCAAAGAAGCCGGGTGATCTGCAGGTATTGAAAGCGCAATTAGATCGGGAGACATCGGAGCGGATGAAGACGCAGATCAAGGAAAAGTTGGGGATGGTACGGCGGTAACCAGCCGACCGTTGCCGATTTGGCTGTTCTGCTACGACCGCTCCCGGCTCACCGGTGACAAATCCATTAACCGAATCGCATCAGATCTAGGAATTATTAGTACCCGTCTCTATGAATATTTCTCATATCCCTTGTAAAATGGGTCGCGCAACCCGCTCGCGGTTTGCGCTTCGGTAAATAACAAACAGTAGAAAAATTGAGGTAGTATGACACCTTACCAGACGTGTCTGCGCAGCGCGCGGACGCGATATCTATTAGTCTGCCAAAAGGCAGGCAATTTGTTCGACAACCATAAGGCGGAGGCCATCCGGTGCGGATTGTTCCTTATCGCATTAGCGTTGTTGATGCTCGGGGAGGGGGGCGATGCCGTTGCGGATCGCACCATCCGTTATAATGCAACGCGCGTAACTGAGGCGGTCAATGCGGTACTGCTCTATCTTGAGGGCTCTTTCGGGGCGCTCGTGATGGTTTGTGCCGGTATTGGCTCGATCCTGAGCTCGGCGTTCGGTCAGTACCGGGCATCGCTCGGCCTAATGGTCGTGGCGATTGGGTCGTTTATTTTGAGGTCGATTCTTTCGACTTTTATTAATGATCAAGGAATAATGGATTAACGACATAATTCCGGGGCCGGGTTTGCGAAAGTGAGCCCGGCCTTTTCAACTCGCACGCACGTCCTAGAAACTAGCTCGAATTGCCCGCCGTAGTCATGGCGAATGCGGAATGTCGCAGGTGCCAAGGCTTTTTCGCGGTTTCTTGGTATCAGCCAACAGCCAATCGGATTAGCCAACGGCAACGGAAGCGGTAGCACTCAACTGTGCTAAAATTATCTCGATTTTCAGCGAACGAGCTGGATTCTGGTAATGACGCCCAACTTTTACTATACTCGTCAGAGTCTCTGTTTGTATATGCCGACGAAGTATTCATGCGCAACTTGCTCTCTCACATAGTGACTGCACACCGTCTCGTAAATCGTTGCTCTACGTTCCTGAAGAGCGAAAACGGTATCTCGCTGCTTCTTTTTGTCGCCGGTGTTTTTTTGATCTCTTGGGCTGGGAGCGAGCCTGCGAACGCCATGCGCGCTGTTAACTATAACGATCAACGTTTAGTCGAAGCGATTAATGCAATTTTGCTCTATCTTGAAGGTTCTTTTGGCGCTCTGGTAATGGTTTGCTCCGGCGTCGGCGCGATCTTGAGCGCGGCCTTCGGCCAATATCGCGCCGCACTTGGTTTGCTCGTGGTCGCAATCGGTTCATTCATCCTTCGATCCTTTATGTCGACGTTCTTTAATGACGTTGGAATTCAGGGATAAGCATGAACCTTGTTCGTTGTGCCGCCTATCTCCCGTTCATTAACGCAGTGCTTTTCGGTCTTTTATATGCGCTGCTGCAGGAGTTGTATGGCGCAGTTTCGTTCAGCACGATTTTGCTGACAAATGGGATTCTCTATGTGTTAATTGCATTGCTTTCATGGCTGCTTGGGTACGGTGAAATATCGCATCTGCCGCTTGATTCAAACAAGATGGTCATCATTTTTGTAGTGCAGCTAATCATCATGGCCGTGGTGCAAGTCACGCATTTTATTTCGCTCAAAAACACATCGGCGACGTACATGGCATTTGCCGAATTAGGGTATCCGCTCTTTGTTCCAATTTTTGCGTATTTGTTATTTTCGCGTGAAGAGCTGAGTCGATCGATTGCGGTCGGGGGATTATTTATTTTTTTGGGAAGTATCATAATTGCGCGGGGAGGAGTGCCATCGCACTAGGTGGCTGGGAACAGGTTGGTCGGCGTGCGTCCGCATTCGGCATACCGGATGCAGCTCTCATGTAAGGGGCTCTTCTACGTTTTAAAAATTACAGGCTGGCCGCGTTCGCCGCTTGCTGTCTAAAGGGCTACCAAAGAAACTGAAAATAAAAAAAGGCCGGGATTGTCTCCAACCCCGGCCTTTTTTGTTTTGCAATCGCTGATTACTGAGCGATATTCTGATCGTTGAAGAACGTAGACATGAGCGAGCGAAGGATGAATGCACCGATCGCTACGACCATCAATCCGAGAGCTGCACGATACTGACCGAATGCCGAGCTCAGGATTGCGCCGATACCAGATGCCACCATCACGAGGGCGCCGAAGGAACCTTCGAGATAGAGCAATACACCGTTGGTCGCTTCAACGACGCGACGATCGTTATACCGAATCGTGCGGTCTGCGACTGCATCGAAGCCAACTGCGAACGTGAGCAACATGATTCCTACTGCAAAGAGAGCAAGTTGTCCTTGCGCCTTCGAAGGGCTGTTCACGAAAGCTCCGATACGCTGGCAGCTTGAAATGTAGAGTGAATTTACTTTGCTGATTAACGACATAAAACCTCAATAAGTTATTCAATTGGTGAGTTATCGATGTGTGTCTCGTTGCCGGAACATACATCCCATTTTTCTATTAAAGGATATGCGCGAAAAAGCGCGATTGGTAGCATAATTTTTTTACTTTTTTTGTAGAAAGTTGAGCCAATAAGGCTATTGATTTCAATAGGGTAGCGGTTATCCCTGAGCGGCGGAGGCGAGATCGGGTATGTACTTTTCGGGGTCTTGAGGGACGCCGTCTTTACGGATCTCGAAGTGGAGATGGGGGCCCGTTACTCGTCCAGTGCTGCCAACGGTTCCAATTACCTGTCCGGCGCGAATTCTCTGCCCAGTGCGAACCGCGATTGATGCGCAGTGTCCGTAGTGACTGGTGTAGGC
>CAYTAW010000236.1:0-5895 GCA_964435675.1 uncultured Bdellovibrionales bacterium | reverse complement strand
GTGCGAGAGCGCCGAACTTTGCGAGCAGCATGCGCAGGATGTTGCGGAAGTGATCGAACGCGCGCTGGGGAGCGTATAGGCGGTGCTCCTTTCCCTCGCTGATACAGCGCACGCTCGGCTTTTGCCCTCACAAGACGAGATGCGTTCGTTTGACGAGAAGACCATCGCCAGCGGAATAACGGCGCTCGACTTAATGGAACGCGCCGGTGAGGCGATCTTTAGAGAGATTAAAGAGCGCTTTTCGTTCGAACTGTATTCAAATGGAAAGGTTGTAATTTTAGCCGGACCCGGGAACAACGGCGGCGACGGTTTTGTAATCGCGCGTCATATGAAAGAGCACGGCTACGAAGTCAGTGTAATCCTCGCCTCTCATAGCAATTATTCCCCTGAGTTGATCGCGCAATTGGCTCAATTTAAAGAGAAGGATGGCGTTATTTTTCAGTATCGCCACGCGAGCGCCGATGTCGGTGGTCATGCAATCGAACAAATTGACGATGAACAGATATCCGTATTGATTTCGCAATCAGCGCTCGTGATCGACGCGCTGTTGGGAACGGGGCAAAAAGCCGCGCCGCGCGGAGTGCTTGGCGAATTGCTCGTACTGGTGGAGACGGTGATTGCGTCTCTCGATCGAAAACCGAAGGTTGTCGCGGTCGATACGCCGACCGGGGTAAACGGGGACACCGGCGCGGTATATAACGGCGCGCTGCGCGCCGATTTGACAGTAGCCGTTGAATTACTCAAGCGCGGCATGCTTCAGTATCCGGCGCGCCGCATCTGCGGCGAAATCTGGTGTGTTTCAATCGATCTGCGTTGCGACAAGGCGGTATTCTCCCTGGTGGACGGTACGAACGTGCCGCGTCTTCCGCTCCGCTCCGAAGAGAGTCACAAAGGAAAGTTCGGATCAGTTCTTGTGGTCGGCGGCAGTGAAGATATGCCGGGAGCCCCGATGCTCTCGACGCGCGCAAGTTTGCGGCTCGGAGCGGGGAGTGTAGTAAAGGCGCATCTGCGCGGGACCCCGGTTGTCGATATGCCAGCCGAAGCTATGCTTTTGCATCTCGGTGAAAATGATCGCCACTACACTCCGCGCCATTTGAGCGCGATTGAAAGTGCGATTATTCAATCTAACGCGACGGTTATCGGCCCGGGAATAGGAACGCAACCTGAAACGAAGGAATTTGTACGCAGCGTAATTGAGATTGGGAAACGCGAACGGAAGACGCTGGTGATTGATGCTGACGCGCTGAACTGCATGGCGCAGCTGCGCGTAGCCGGGGAAAGTATCGAGTGTCCGGGCGCGGTGCTCACGCCGCATCCCGGTGAGATGGGGCGGCTACTCGGAATGCCGACCGAGCGGGTACAATCCGACCGCTACCAGGCTGCGATCAAGCTGGCCGAAATTACCAACGCAACGGTGGTGCTGAAGGGAGCTTCAACGGTAATCGTGTCCGGCGATTCGGGCTGGGTGAATACGACCGGAAATCCGTGGCTTGCCGTTCCCGGAAGCGGCGACGTTTTAGCTGGAATTATCGCGGCTTTTATCGCGCAGGGAATGACTCCGGCGCAGGCGGCGCGGACTGCGGTGTACTTTCATGGGCAGGCGGGGGATTTGCTTGAGCAGCGTGGAGCGGTTCCCTGCACGGCTAACGACATCATTGTAGCGGCGGCGCCGCTCGCAATCGCGTAAAAGCAGGAGCCCGTGGTGGACGAAACTATATTACTCGATAGTCTTGCGGCCACCGAGGCGCTTGCGGAGAAAGCGAGCCGCGAAATGTCGGGCGGCATGACGGTTGGCTTCAGTGGCGATCTCGGCGCGGGAAAAACCACATTTATCCGGCTTCTCGTCAAAGCGCTCGGGTACGGGCACGCCGTCTCCTCGCCGACGTACGTTTTGCATCACGAGTACCGTGTTGAAAGCGGAGTAATCATTGATCACTGGGATCTCTACCGCTTATCCGAGACGCCCGAGGAGCTATGCACCCCGTGTCCCGTAGACCATATCAGGCTCATTGAGTGGCCCGAACACGGCGCCGCGCTCGGCGCTGAACTGAATATGCACTTTACCTTCTCCTATGTAGATGAGATGGCCGAATCCACCAGACGGTCAGTGATTATTTCGCGCCCGCGTTAGCGCCGATCGCGAAGATGGATGTAGAGATCAGAAATGCTCGAACCAGCGGTTATATTTTTTAGTCCGAAGCTTTTCGGCGCCGGGCTCGATTCGGCGAACTGGTAAATATATATCCGCTCAATAGAAGGCACGTAATCGAGAAGAAACGGCCAGGTGCGCTGCCCATAGCCGAGCTGTTTTGTGGATCCCTGAATGCCGCTCTCTGTCACCCAAATGGGCTTCGAAATTGAATTTAAGAAATCAGCGAGCCCGAAGAAGAGGATATTTTCGTAATTTGTTCCGTAATAGTGCATGCCCCAAATGTCGCACGCATCTTCGATACCGGCCGCGACCATCTTCTCGTTATATTCAAACGTTTTGGGAAAATTTTGATTAATTGCCGTCGTAGCTGCTGAAACAACCAGTTTAGAGGGAGCCAGGCTGTGCGCAACTTCAAAGGCATCGCTCAGCATTGCCACATATTTTTCGGGCGCCGTTGGAAATCCGAGCAATTGATTCTCCGTATCGGTTGTCGTATTCGGCTCATTCCAAATTTGCCAACCCGCCACCCGTCCGCGAGCACCGTATCGGGAAACAACCTGCCGCACCCATTTCTCGACGAATGTTTTGCGCGGATCTCCATTAATCCAGTGTGCACTGTTGTTCATCCATGAGGGGACGCCGGTGAGCACGATCACGGCATTCATCCCGGGCTGCAAATTATTGACGATGTTGTCGTAGAACGAAAAATTTTGTTTAGAGCGAGGGCCTGGCTGTACATTGTCGTCCCAGCGCATCAATACGCGCACGTTCTTGATGCGCAGTGTATTTCTCACTTCGCGAAACTGGCCGCGAATAGTGCCGAAGCGCGATTCGTTGACGAACGCGTTGATGCCTAGTTTTGCGTAGGGAATGGTGCCTTTGGGAATGAGCTCGAACGCACTTGTTTGAACGACCGGAGAAGCAAATACGTTCAAGGGAATGAGTGCGCAACTGAACAGGGTTGCCAAGATATGAGGTAAAAGCCGCCGCATTCATTAATCCGATAAAACCTTTTACCCTTTAATTCTACCATACTAGCGCCCATATTGGCGAACGGAAACCGGCCCGTTGATTGATATAGGTATGGGTTTCACGTATATTGCTGGGCTACGCGTATGGATGTCATTTCACCAAAAAACGGCGATGTTTCTAACTCGACAGGAATAGTCGTTAAGAAGTTCGGCGGCACCTCAGTCGGCTCAATCGAGCGTATTCGGAACGTTGCGGCATTAGTCAAAAAATATAAGGACGAGAATCCTACTGCTCAGGTTGTTGTAGTGGTTTCCGCAATGGCAGGGGAGACAAACCGCTTGATTGAGCTCGCTAAGAGTTGCGTTGCCAAACCGGCTCTCCGTGAAATGGACGTGCTGCTTGCAACAGGCGAGCAGGTTTCGATTTCACTCACCGCGATGGCGCTAATGGACGTTGGCTTGAAAGCGCGCAGTATGGATGCGCAGCAGGCGCGCATCTCGACCGATCGTCGCCATACGAATGCTCAAATTTTAGACATTGATACGCACCAGCTAAAGGCGTCGCTCGCTGCAGGTGAAATTCCAGTGGTTGCCGGATTTCAGGGCGTTGATGACGATGGAAATATTACGACGCTCGGACGGGGCGGCTCGGACATAACGGCAGTGGCGATCGGTGCGGCGCTCAAGTGCGACTCCTGTTACATCTATACCGATGTTGAAGGCGTCTACTCGACCGATCCGCGCATATGCCCGCAGGCTCGCATGCTCTCCAACGTGTCGCACGAAGAGATGCTTGAAATGGCGAGCCTCGGTGCGAAAGTGCTGCACCCGCGCTCGGTTTATTTTGCAATGCGTTACCAAGTGCCCTTGGTCGTGCTTTCAACATTTAATCCCGGACCGGGAACTTGGATAGTCAAGGAGGAGGAACTCATGGAAAAGCCTGAAGTGCGCGGAATTACCCACCGCATGGATGAAGCAAAGATCACCATTTCGCAGCTCCCGGGCGGTGTCGGCGGCTTGAATCGCTTATTCGGGCTTCTTGCAGATAAAGGCATTTTTATCGACATGATTACCCAAGCATCCTCGGAAGACGGAATCACCAGCATCAGCTTTACCGTGCCGGAAGAATCGAGCGAGATGACTCTGGATTTCGTCAGTGATTTCGCAAAGCAGGAAAACGCACAGGCGGCTGTGCTTGATAAGAATGTCGCTAAAGTATCGGTTGTCGGTTCAGGGATGCGTTATCACAGCGGTGTAGCGGCAAAATTTTTCGCCGCGCTTGCTTCTGAAAATATCGATGTGCAGATGATTTCCACATCCGAAATTAAGATCTCGGTGATTATCCCGCGTAAATATTGTGAGATGGCGGTGCGAACGCTGCATGAAGCGTTCATCGAGCACGAGCCTATGCTTGACGTTGAAAGATAGGGTATAAACCCGCTGCGCTGGTCGAATCCCCCTTAAGCGGGGTATTTGGATAGCGATTCGTCCGTCTCAAAGCGTAATAATTTCGAATACTTTTGAGCGAGGAGTAATTTACGCTCTGTCGTCTCTATTTTGTTGACTCTATATCATCGTTTGAATAGACTTCCCGGCCTCGTGAATTGAAGTGCTGCTAGGCATTCAAGGAAGGTTCAATCATGAGGACAATTTTCACGACCGGGCAGGTCGCCAAGATCTGCAAGGTGGCCCCGCGGACCGTTTCAAAATGGTTCGACTCGGGGCGGCTGCGCGGGTATCGAATCCCGGGCAGTCAGGATCGTCGGATTCCCCGGGAGCATCTCATTCGCTTTCTGAAAGAGCATGGCATGCCGCTGGGTGAGCTCGACGAAGAGGGGTTAATGAAGGTGCTGCTTGTCGGAACCGATGAGCCGCTGAAGAATTCGCTCGTAGAGTTGAATCAGAACGGACTGCGACTGGAAACGGTCACCGCAGATCTGTTCGAAGCGGGCTCAAAAGCTCAGGAACTTCATCCGCAGTGTGTGGTCATCGACACACGCACTATGGGTGACAAGACGCCTCAGTTGGTCGACGGGCTTCGTGGGAACGGATACGACAAGGCCGTGATCATTGGAATTCTCGATGGGGGTACGGATCGTTTCGCGACCGTGCCGTTCAACGAGAGGTTCCGTTCTCCGTTCGATGCGGCGCTGCTGCTCGAGCGGATCACGACGTTGGTCGGAAGAGTTCTTTCCGAGGCCTGACCGTCTGAGTGGTACTGATCGGAGCTCAATGAATGTGGTCAAGGGTTGATCACACATCGTGAAGAGGAGTAGACCCATGCCTAGCAGCACTTCCTCTTCACGATATTTGGCGCGAGCGCGATGAAATGTGTCGAACTGCGCCAACGGTCAACAAAATCGGCCAATAGAGTTGCTCAGCTTCAGCTTTACAGTCACTCAGAGCTATACTCTTTACTACGTACCGTTTTGTTTATTTTGTGCTCTGTTATTTTGTACGCTGCTTATTTCTTGCTCTGCTTGTTTCTTGCCCTGCTTATTTCTTGCTCTGCTTGTTTCGTACCTTGATTAATTTTCTCGAGCGAAAATTATAGGTGCTTTACTGCTCAGAGATTGCTACCAGGGGCAGAAATTTTTCTGCGCTAAGGCTCGCGCCGCCGACCAACGCTCCCGACACGTGGTCGAGTTCTATAATTGAAGCGAAGTTATCCGACGTTACGCTGCCGCCGTATAAAATTGGCAGATAACAATCGGGACCGAAGCGGCCGGTAATCAATTTTGCAATCGCTGCGTGGACTTCGGCGATCTGCTC
>CAYTAW010000235.1:0-5903 GCA_964435675.1 uncultured Bdellovibrionales bacterium | reverse complement strand
CTACCGCACTGCGCCAATTTACGGGGAGTGCCCGCGCAATTGAGATTCTCGAGAACGATGTGCCTGAACCGGCCGCCGCGTCGGCTCCCGGCGATGAGCTGCGCCGCCTGATTGCGCGAAAAGAAGCGGGGAAAAAGTTGCTGCTAATTTCAGGCGTTTTCGATCAAAGGAAAAATCTAACGCTCGCTGTCGAGGCTATCAATCAACTCAATCGGTTGACACCGAACCACCCCTACGAATTGATTATCGCCGGAAAAGGGGCGGTGCTCGACCACCTAAGCGCTACGCTTCCCGCGCAGGCAATTGCGATTGGCTGGATCGACTGGCTGCCCGCTCTCTACCCGCACGTTTCGATGGTCCTTCATCCAGCGCTTCATGAAGGAATGCCGAATTCGGTGCTCGAGGCCTGGGCATACGGCACTCCTGCACTCCTTGCGGCAACTGAGGAAATGCGCGAAATGGCGCCCGAGCCTGCGCTCTGGCTCAACCAAGGAAACCCGGAGGAACTCGCTGCCCGTCTGCAGCAGGCCTTAGAAGATCCCTCTTTTTTCGAGATGTTAAAGCAGAAAACCGCCGCCTGCGCCGCGCGCCTGACCTTTGATTGGGATGAACGGGCGTGCGCGTTGGTTACCAAGTAGCCGGTTGAATTCAGATTATTCGCGTAAGTCGCATTTCTAAAGCTTGAGTACCAGAGCTAGAGGAGTAATATAGTCACGAATCCGTCATACGTTGTTCTTAAGGATTAACCATGGTCCCAGCAGTATTTAGCCATGTAACCAGAGGAAATATCCGCCCCACGGATCTTTCCCGGGCCGAAGCCCGTCTTACCCGCGATATGTCACCACTCGCCAGAGATCTCAACGGCAGCGCGGCCGCCTTCGAGCGCCTTTTGGCGGTTAGTGACGCGTTGAAGGTTACGCCGGATTCGATTCAGGCTGCCGGTAATAATTATACACTGGCGACCTCGATACTTCCCGCTGCCGCTCGTGAGTTGACGGCCGACGTATCCCGGCGCTCCCGAGCCGATGCCTATTCGGCCTACGTTTCCTTAACCAACGCAGCCCGCGCGGCCCGCGGCGAGCCGCTGATTACTCCGCTGTCGGAGCGCAATTTACAATTGCTTCAACAGCATGTGGCTTCCAAATATTCGGCAACAACCGCAGCGTTAGAGATCGTCTCGGCAGCCCTGCCCACCGGGGTTAGTTTTTTTTCAGCTACCGCCGAACTCCACGAACTTTGTCGCCGGGCAGATCGGCGTTTTCCGGCAATTTCTCCCGACAATCTAGAGTGGTTGAGCAAGAATCACGACGTAGCCGCACATTCTCCGGTGCGCTTTGCATCGATCGGAAAACCTGTTCCTTCCGCTGACCGCCTTCCACTTGCCGATCAACAGGCGATCATTTCGAGCGACGACGCTCGGCTCAGGATTCCGCGCCGTGAGGAAGCGTTGTTCATTCATGCCCTGAAATATTTTCTTACCGGGGCGCCGCTCTCGGATGGCCGGATCATCCGTACCGCCTCTGATCGCGGCAGTGAGGGCGTAACCTTGACCGACCATGGGCTGGCAACCGTATTCGGTGAGCGCGTCACTATGTTTAGCCGTGCCTTCGGGCTCAACCGGGCAGCGTAGCCAACCGCACTTTCGGCGGAAAGCAAAATGCGCTCCGGCGCGCCATTCTTCGCGAATTTAATCGCTCTTTATTAGCAACAACTCTATAGAAATTAGCCTTAGTATTTGCTAATTTAGCGCTTACTTTCGTTTACTTAATTTTAAAGGCTCTTTTTTTATGACGACCGACTTAAAGAACTTCCTTGAAATCCCCTACGACCAACTTGAGGAGCTCAATCTCGAAGCGAAGGAAAAGGCGCAAAAGCGCGTCTCTGACGAAGAGTTAATGAATTACTATACCAAGTATCTTCACGATGAAAAACGAATCAAAGCGGTTACTGTTTGCTTCTCGGATCTCGAAGGCAAACTACACATGCTGGACTACGACAAAAAGTTCCTGCTCAAGTCCTACGACAATCTTACGTTTGACGGATCGTCGGTGCGCGGTTTCTCGGTCGTTAGCGAATCAGATCTCCGCTTAACCATCGACTGGAGTACCTTCCGCTGGCTGCCTTCGGATGTATTCGGCCCAGGCAAGGTCATCACTTTTGCGTTAATCAAGGATAAGGAAGGTAACACCTACGCATCCGATATGCGCGGCGTGCTCAAGGAATATACGGAGCGCCTCTATAAAGAACAGCAGATCACCGCGAACATCGCAGTCGAGTGCGAAGGCTTCCTCTTCAAGGGCGGAATGGCTGAGCAGAACTTCAACTCACGCGACGGATTCGCGCTCGTATCGAGCGGCGGATACTATTCTTCGCTTCCGAAAGACGAGCTCAAGCTCTTCATCGACGGACTTGCCGAAGCGCAGCGCGCCATGGCATTTGAAAACGAGAAAGATCATCCGGAAGTCGCTCCTTCTCAGTTCGAACTGAACTATACCTACTGCGACGCGCTTCTCGCCGCAGATCAGCTGCAGCTCTATAAGCTCGTTGCGCGTCAAGTCGCGGCGAATATGGGCTTGACTGCTTCATTCCTGCCAAAGCCGATGGTTGGTATCAACGGCAGCGGCATGCACACCAACATGTCGCTCTCGCAGAAAGGAAAGAACATCTTCTACGATGCGAAGGGCGAAGAGAAGCTTTCGACCAAAGCCTGGGATTTCGTCGATCGCATTTTGAACAGCGCACAGGATATCTGCTTGATTCTCAATCCGAGTGTCAACGCATATCGCCGCCTCGATCCGCACTACGAAGCGCCGAACCAAATCAAGTCATCGCCGGTCGATCGTACTTCGATGGTGCGCATCCCGCTCGGCAATGAAAAGTCAGCGCGCGTCGAAGTCCGCTCTGTGGCGCCGGATGCCAATCCATATATGGCATTCTACACGCTGCTACGCACCGGCCTCGAGGGACCGATGACTGAAACTATCACCTCGGAAACGCGCCGCACTCGCACGCGCTTTTTGCCGGACAATATCGCAGATGCGATCCGGCTGTGTAAGGCAAGTGAGTTCACCTCCGAGGTGCTCGGCGCACAGGTAAAAGAGAAGTTCATCGAGCGCAAGCAGGCGTCAGCCGATCGCTGCCCGAAAGAACTCGGTAGCATCGTCAAGACTGCTGAAATTCTTTTCCACCATGAGGTTACGAATCAGTACCTCTGGTCGAAATTTTAACGACGACCCATCGTTACTGTAATTAACCCCGCATGGCGGCCACTGGCGTCATGCGGGGTTTTCATTTTTGCCTCTGCCCGCCGCCGTATGCGAGTAACGGAAGAACTCTCGAATGCGTAATCGAATCAGGAACGCTAACGGGATCCGCTAAACCTATCGAACGCCGCCTCAGTTTGAAAAAACGCCGGCCTTCTACGCACTCTCTCCCGCTAATTTTTCCTGCAAAAGAACATATCGCGCATAAAACCCGCCACGTCGTGTCAATTCTTGGTGCGAGCCCTGCTCAATCAAGACCCCCTTGCTTAGGACATAGATGCGATCGACTAGAGAAAGAGACGATAGCCGATGAGCAATGATTATAGTGGTACGCCCGACGGACTCCTTGAGCAGTGCCGACTCCAGTTCGCGGTCAAGCGCGGGATCGAGATGGGCGGTGGCCTCGTCAAGAATCCAGAGTGCCGGCCGCACATAGCGAGCGCGCTCAAAGGCCAAGATTTGCCGCTCCCCCATCGACAACGTGCGCGCCGTATCGCGCTCGAGATCGAACGGCGAGTCAGCAAATCGGGCGGACGTCACCGGATCGAAGAGCCTGATATTTTCACCAATAGTGCCTTGGTAGAGAACCGCATCTTGCTGGACTACTCCAAAGAGACGACGCAACTCGCTGAGTTCTATTGAGCGAATATCAATGCCATCGATTACTATTCTTCCGCGCTGCGGTTCATAGAGCCGGAGCAACAAGGCCGTAAGCGTTGTTTTTCCCGATCCCGTCGGACCGAAAAACGCTACGCGCATTCCTGCCGGAATGTGGAGCGAGAGATCTCTGAAAATCCATCGCTCACCTTCATAGGCGAACCATACATTCTCAAAAACGATATCTCCGCGTAGCGTCTCTTTAGGTGGGGCGGAAACACCGGCAGTGCGCTCAATGTCGAGAGAGAGGAGTCCGGCAAGACGCTCTGTCGCTGATAAACCATTTAAGAAAGTATTCCATCGATCGACGATAATAATGATCGGCCAGAAGAGCCAAAGCACGTAACCGAACGCCGCGACCAGCACGCCGAGAGAGATCTCGCCGGCGACCACCAACCGCCCACCGAAATAGGCGAGTGCCGCGATGGAAAAACAGTTAACTAGGGTAACTAACGGATGAAATATACCGACTACTTTTATTGGTGTAAGCTGCGCGCGCCGCAGCCCTTCGTTCAAGCGCCGGTATTCATCCATGCGATGCGCTTCAAAGGCATTGATGCGCGTAACCTCTGCGCCGTCGATATTCTCACTGAGCACCGAATTAAACTCGGAAAATGCGCGGCGCAAAAGACGATAACTTGTCCTCAACCACCCAGTGAAAAACGTCGAAACGACAAAAAGCAGGGCGAACAAACCAAGGCCAAAAAATGCCAATGTCGGACTGAGTAGAATCAACGAAACAGCTGTAAAGATAACGACGAACAGCTTCTCGATGACCGTCATAAAGCCGGCTGAAAACATCTCCGAAAGCGCCTGCACGTCATTCGACAAAAAAGTCATCAGCTCACCCGTCTTGGCGCGATCATGAAGAGCCATTGGCAATTTTTCGATATGCGCAAATACGCGGCCGCGAAGAATATGCAGACTGCGCTGCCCAAGACGCGCCGTAAAATAGCTGTGCGCGGCACTCGCCGCAAGACGCACGGCTTCGATAGTCAAAAAGAGAAGCGCAAACCAACGCAGCATGCCGCGATCTCCTCCTCGAACCAAATCGACGATGCGGCCAATAATTACCGGACCAAGAACCATTGCCAGCGACGAAAGCAGGAGGAGCGCCATACAGATCGCAAAAAGGCCCTTTTGCTCGAACAGAATCGCCGCGATTACGCGAAGAGAGCTGCTCATACGCGGCGTCCGGCGCTTTAGAGCGGCCGCGAAAGTTACATTTTGCGGATCATGATCAGCGCTCATCAACGGCCTCCCGTTCCAACTCCTCGATTGCCGACAATGTTTTTTGATGCTCGCAAAAGGCGTGGTACCAGCCGCCTCTGTCCTGAATCAATTCTGCGTGCGTACCATCCTGTTCGATAACCCCGTTGCGCAGCACCAAGATGCGATCCATCAGCAGCGTAGTCGATAGTCGGTGTGTCACCAGCAGCGCCGCGCTCCGCTCAGGAAGGGCATTAAGGTGTTCAAGTATTTGCGACTCGGTTACGAGATCTACGGAGGAGAGCGCATTATCCCAGAGGAGCACCGTCCCTTCGCGAGCCAAGGATCGGGCAATCGCCACGCGCTGGCGCTGGCCGCCGGAAAGAGTGATGCCTCGTTCGCCGATAATTGTGTCGATCCCGTGCGGCATCGCGGTTATCTCATCGGACACGGCAGCTCGACGCGCCGCTAAAAGCGCACGCTCCGTCGATGCGGCCGGCGCAATATTTGCCCGAATCGTATCACTGAATAGAAAAGGCGCCTGCTCCACATAGGCAACGTGCTCCCTAATCTCTTCAATCGTAAGTTGAGAATAATCCGTGCCGTAAAGCGCAATCGAACCTTTCTCAGCGGGGAGGGCGCGCAGCAGCAACTTGAGCAGCGTTGACTTGCCGCTCCCTGACGGGCCGACAATGGCCACGCGCTCGCCGCGCCTGAGCGAGAATGTGACACCTTTTAGCAGTTCGGGGATACGATCTTCAGGATATCCAAAGC
>CAYTAW010000234.1:0-5910 GCA_964435675.1 uncultured Bdellovibrionales bacterium | reverse complement strand
GTTGTACTTCATGCCGATGTATAATTTACAAAATCATGTCTAACACGACCGTACCCACATATTCCGTTCTTATTATTGGAGATTTCGATAAAAGGGCGGAGTCTTATGTGCATGCTTTACAAGGCAGTGGCTATCGATCCGTTCTTACAAACCACAGCGCATTCCGCGATGTACTGAGCCATTCCAGTGAAACATTTGCAGTTGCGATCGTTGAGCCCGATCCTTCCGAGACTCACTCGCTCGGATTCGTGGAAACAATAAGTAAGTTATCTCCTGAAACACAGATAATCGTTGTAAACCGACAAAGTTCAATCCTATCAAATCTTGAGGCTCGCCAGTACAAAGTGTTTTGGATACTTCATCAATCCGTTGATGTCGACGAAATGCTTTATTTGATTGCACGGGGATGCGTCGTCCATGAATTAGCTTGCGATAATAGCGCTCTTCGATCGGCGATTAGGACCATGGAGCCACGAGCACATTTCGCTGCCGATACGCCGGCCATGAAGCAGCTCTATCGTCGCGCTGAGCGTATTGCCTCATTAGACGCAACTATTCTGATTACCGGCGAAAGTGGCACTGGAAAGACTACCTTAGCCTCTTACATACATCATTCGAGCCCGCGACGAAGCGGCCCGTTTATCAGTATTAGCTGCGCCACAATCCCGCGAGATCTAATTGAAGCCGAACTGTTTGGTCACGAAAAAGGCGCCTATACTGGAGCGACCACGGCCCGCCCGGGAAGTCTAGAATTGGCCGATGGCGGCACACTCTTTCTGGATGAAATCGGCGAGCTACCTCTCGATTTACAGCCAAAACTCCTTACGTTTCTCCAGGATCGGGTAGTCCGGCGGGTTGGCGGCAGCAAGACTCGGAAGATCGATGTGAGAATCATTTGCGCCACGAACAAGAACCTTAAGGAGATGATCTCTCATCGCGCCTTTCGCGAAGATCTCTACTATCGCATCAATGTTCTGAACCTCGACATTCCGGCTCTACGTGAGCGTTCCGCCGATATCCCCGATATCGCTATGAATATATTGAAAAGTATTTCGATTAAAAGAGAAGCAGGTCCTTTCATCCTCGACAAGAACGCAAAGGTCGCACTGAGCTCATATTCCTGGCCAGGCAATATTAGAGAATTAGAGAACGTTCTAGAACGCGCAACTGCATTTAGTGAGAGCACAACGATTACTGAAAGCGATCTTGATCTTCACGGCCCCTCTATTGAGCAGATAAAAAAGGTCGAAGGCCATCTGCCGTTAGTTGGTCTAACGCTCAAGGAATTAGAGCGGCATCATATTGAACAAACGCTGAAGGAATGCGACGGAGATAAAGCGGCTGCAGCAAAGCGATTGGGAATCAGCCTTAAGACCATCTACAACAGAATCAATGAATACTCTCGCAGCTAGCCCTTTATAATCAGAGCAGTTCTTATGCTCTTTTCAGAGAGAGTCTCCATCAAACCTTGGGAAAGACGTGCTCAAACGCACAAACTCCTGATTTACCAAACCAAATGCTGGCGATTTTACGGTCGGTAATTGGTTCCAAAGAAACCAACACCGCCTGTAATTGCATATTTTACAAACTTTTTTCACCTCTCGTAGGCGCCGCATTCAATAGCTCAGTGTATTGAGGTACTGAGCAGCTTGGCATCACCTTTGCATCCTCCATTAGTATGGATACGGTATTATTTGTTGACGATGAGCCTAATGTAATTATTTCTTTCAAGCGTCAGCTGCGCGGAGAATATGAAATTCTCGGATGTAACCGAGCCCGCGAGGCTCTTCAAACGCTCGCTGAACACCGTGAAGTTTCCATAATTGTCGCTGATATGCAGATGCCAGAGATGAATGGAGTGCAATTGCTCCAGGAGGTTTCCAAAAAGTTCCCGGATGTAATCCGCGTCATTCTAACAGGCAACAATGATCAACAGACCGCTGTGAGGGCTATCAACGAGGGAGACATATTCCGATTTATAAATAAACCGTGCTCAATCGAGCAAATATCGGCGGTGCTTAAAGACTGCTCACAGCACCACCAAATGTTAATCGCCGAGAAAGACCTTTTAAAAAATACTCTCGGAGGAGCAATTCGACTTCTTACAGATCTCCACGGCATGATTAATCCCGTCGAGTATCAGAGCAATGAGAGAGTTCGCGAAAGAGTCAACACCTCACTACTATTGTGCCAGTCAAGAATGCACATAATCTAGAGCTCGCGGCGCTCCTCTGTAACCTAGGGAAGTTTTCCATCCCTCCCGAAATCCTCGCCAAAGAGCGCAGTGGCGCATCACTTTCCCCCGATGAAGCCGAGCTGATGCGACGATACCCTGAAATCAGCGCAAATTTATTACGACATATTCCACGACTGGCGGCAGTGGCTGATATCATCCTCCATCACCGCAGTAACGCAAATGGTTCGGGAGTCTCTGGCAACACACCGCCTAACGAAATTCCACTCGGTTCGCGAATTCTCCGCATAGCACAAGACTATGAGAGCCTTTTGCAAAAAGGGCAAAGCGAAGAAACCGTGCTCAAATTTCTTTCTCAATCTCCGGACGTCTACGATGAATCAATTGTTAAACTACTCCAGCAGCAAAACCTCAGTAAAAAAGATGACATTCAGTGTGATTTGCCCGACTATACGGTGGATCTGGAAGGATTAATGCCGGGACAGTATTTAACCCAGGAGGTGAAAACCATAACGGGCACTCTATTACTCAATAGAGGGTACATGATTACTCCCGCAGTAATCGCCAAACTTCGTAATTATCACAAAGTGTATGGGTTGGTGTTGCCGATTCATGTGAACGGGCTTATTCCCACCAACTGAACTGGCTGTAGGGGGCTACTCCTGAATGAAGGGTGCCTTGAGATTGCGAAGGCGCCGACAAAAAACTCGCCTATCTGCAAAAAAGAGTGCGCCCGATCCAATAGTAGTTCACGAAAATTTAGTATGTTAAGATGCGACGAAGCCCCTACCCAAAACTTCCGCAAACGCTATTTCGATGCTCTCTTAAGGGCGACTTAATCCGACCCTCCCCCTCTCTACGTCCGAGGAGTCTGGTGAGCAGCTTTTGTATCAGGAAGTACTTGAGGATTGCGATCACCGTCATATGTTGTTTTCGCTACCAAAGCGGTTAAGACCGTATCTTAAATATGACGGGAGCTTGGCGAGCCATGTGTTTAGGGCAGCTTGGCGGAGCCTATAAGAGATTCTTGGCGCTGCGGAGTTTCAGCCTGCAGCAATACTGATGCTGCAAACGGCAGGGGATGCGCTGAATTTCAATCCACACCTGCACGGATTACTAAGTGATAATATATTCGCCCCCAACGGCGCACACATGAGCCTTCCCGAGATTGACGGTGGCTCGATAACGGAGCGCTTCTGCGTACTAGTCTTACGCGCGCTCTGCAAACTTGAGCTGATCAGTGCTGACGTGATGAGCCAGATTTTATCGCAGGAGCACAGTGGTTTTTCTGTGTGGATTGGTTAGCCGTTTCGTGACACCGAGTCGAAGCACTACTACCGTTTACGCGATTTCCCTGGATACTGCGCACATCTCGGCGTCGAGAAATCGGGTGCTTGCGCGATGGACCTATTTATTGGCGAAGAAAAATTTGCTCATCAAGGTTTCGGCCCTTTTATAATCTCGCAGTTTCTCCGGCACATTGTATTTGCGAACTTGGATATCAATGAATGCTATATAGAACCCGCGCCAGAAAATATCGCCGCCATTCGCGCATATGAGAAAGCGGGGTTTTCACGAATTAAGAACCTGACGTCTTCGCACGGCGAAGCAGCGGGCGTCTTGATGCACATAGCGCGCGCTAATTCACGCTAAAAATAAGGACCACAACGCCGCGGCCTTCCAAACTCCCGCGGTCGGGAGTCCGCTCATTGACGCCTGCGCCGGAGCTGTTTTAAACCTCCAATAATCTTGCCTTACAATTTACTTTCCAAGCCGCTTATTAAAGACTTCCTGCAGCCAACTCTGATTTCGGAAGTACAAGAAAATGTACCATGTTGGCAGTTCCCAGCAATTCAGGAATCTGGCGTGCCCTCTGCTCACAACCACTGAGCCACTCTTCGTCCGAATCTTCAGGACAAAGATCCGAAATGACTCTTACCCCTTTAATCAAATCCACTCTCATTCGAGCTGCAAGCCTCTGACGAAGCTCTTGAGGATCGAAAAGCCTTACGCCTGAGCTCGTCGAAGGCGAGCCATTATTATAGGTGGAAAGCATAGTTTCTACTTCCTGATACTTTCCCTTAAGCGCAGCAGTTGCAAGATGGCCTCCGAGCTGTCCGACAAGAAGCGAGAGGGGCGCATTTATTGTTAATGCAAAATCTACCAGGCGAGTAAGAAAGGCATCTGGATCTTTGACCCAACCAAGTACGCCATGACAAAGAATGAGCTGGCTATCGCCAGAGTGTAAGGCAATCTCACGCTCAAACGACCATTCCTCAAAGCGTTTTTGGACAATTTTATAGCGATCTGACAGTATTCCTCGCAGCTTTGCGTGGTTCTCTAGCCGTTGCACCATCTCTGCTGAAGGTTCAACTATGACCGCTTGAGCTCCATATTTTTCTACGAGTTCTAAGGAGATAGGTGCATGCCCGCCTCCAATGTCAAAAACAACTTTTGGCGAGGATTTCTCCAGAAACGGTGCTAAATCGTCCAATATCGATTGTGTACGGAGCCGTCCGGCCCGACTTCCGTAGACCACAGAGCAGAACTCTTGTGCTCGCTCGCTGGTAAATTTCAAGACTTTCCTCCAGGCAACGCACATCCAATTGCGCGCCATCGAGGAAAATCCAATCTTCCCCACTCAATATCCCCACCACGCAAAGAATACGCTTCGATCCCAGATCGCCTTAACTCTGCCACGATACTTAAGGTTTTGGCTCCCAGTGCGCAGATCAGCACAACCTTAGTGCCACGCAGAGACTCGGGCGGGCGCTTTGCTAGTGACTGCATTATGGCTAATTCGACATGAACAGCTTTCACCAGATGGTGATCGTCGTATTCGCTTTTCGATCGAACGTCGATCGCCACAACATTGGGGCGCAAGTTCGGATAGGCTCCTTGATGAAGAAGTTGCCAGCTATCCTCAACGCTTTCCTCAAAGAGGAGCGTGTGCGCCTCAGAGGGCGAAAGCTCAAAGAGCTCAGAGTCTAGATCAAGCTGCTGGGATTTTGAGTCTTGAGGTTCGACTTGAAGAAGCTCTTCATTCTTAATTGAACCGAAGTGGCTTGCGGGAAGATACTCGAAGTAGTCTTCCATGTAAGGATAAGGAAGATCTGGTGCGATAAACACCGCCAATACCTCTCCGCTTCTGTTTCGCGCAGAATCAAGGGATTCTGATTTATCCCACTTTTTCAATGTTTCAAGAAGTCCGGCATAGGCGAAGCCAGCGCTAGGCCCAACAAGAAGTCCTGCGCGACACAAACAAAGACTCGCTTCAAATGATTCCTTCGTGCCTATTCGCACTTCATGAGTGAGCGCCTGGCGCCAGGAGAATGCAACTTCCCTTAACAAAGCGTTTGTACGAACCCCTGGCACTGGATTATTAGGCTTTCTTGTCACCCCTATTATTTTCAATTCGGGATTGTGCACACGCAAAAAAGTGCTCGTTCCAGTCAATGTTCCAGAGGTACCAAGGCCAGCACAAAATACCGAAATAGCACCCTCTGTTTGTTCCCAAATTTGAGGCCCAGTCCATCGCTCGTGAGCACCAGGATTTGCCGGGTTGTGATATTGACCTGGATTAAACGCTTTGGGATTCGCCCCTTCTCTTTTGGCACGCTCAATTCCACTATTCTTGTCCTTAGGGTCAGGACAGATAGGCTCTATGCCCACTTCTATTTCGGTTCCAAAAAACCGAAGTAGGTCGAGCTTCCCTC
>CAYTAW010000233.1:0-5935 GCA_964435675.1 uncultured Bdellovibrionales bacterium | reverse complement strand
TTCAACAACTCTATTGTCATCACTGTTTAACGCAGCCTAGACATTGTCAGATCCGTTGAATTGGGTGATGACCTGAGCCCGCACTGCTTCGGGAAGTTGTGAAAAAATTTCGGAAAACTGAGTATCGAGAAATGCAAACATCTCCCTACGGAACTGAGCTAATGAATCTCCGAAATGAGAGTCCCCAGTAGCCTTTTGAAAGGCTTGATCATGGTTGCCCACGGCTGAGGTTCTCGCTTGTTCAGGAGTCATTCGTGGCCTGAAAAAGAATAGGGAATCGCCGAGAGTCTATCATCCTTAAAATCGAAGGACAAAGACAACTTGCATCTCTTTGAAATAAATAATGTTCTGTGATAATGGTTAGTAAATTCAGAGCGTTATGGCTTTGAGGGTAGAGGCGCAACTTCTCCCGCCCTCTCAGAGCAGGTCTTGTATGCTAGGCCGCAAATCTATGATATCTTTCTAGAAATCAAAAATCGAAGCGAGAGAATTCCTATCATACGTAGTGATGGGACGAGTATGATTTCGATTAGCTAGTGAGTACACCCAATGGATAAAGTTTCTGTAGTAGTGCCGCTCTATAATGAGCAGGACAATGTCGCCCTTTGCTACCGTGAATTGACAGACGTGCTGAGCGCAATGGGTTGCAAATACGAAATCGTTTTCGTGGACGACGGTTCGCGCGATCAAACGATTTCTAACTTGCTCGCCGCAATGCAGGGCGATGCGAACGTAAAGATAATCGAATTCCGCAGAAATTTTGGCCAAACCGCGGCAATGGCGGCAGGATTCGATCATACGTCATACGATATCGTGGTGGCGATGGATGGCGATCTGCAAAATGATCCTCGTGAAATCCCGCGCATGGTTGAGAAGCTTAAAGAGGGGTATGATCTCGTCGCCGGCTGGCGAAAAGATCGAAAAGATAAGTTCGTTTCGCGCCGCTTGCCGAGCATGATTGCGAATTGGGTAATTTCCAAGTCGACAAATGTCCGTCTTCACGATTATGGATGCACCTTAAAGGTGATGACCGGCGAAGTTGCCCGCGGCATCAAGCTTTATGGAGAAATGCATCGCTTTATTCCCGCGCTTGCTGATGAGCTTGGCGCGCGTATCGCAGAAATTCCGGTAAATCACCGCGAACGCAAGTTCGGCGTTTCCAAGTACGGCATTTCGCGCACATTCAGAGTGATTCTTGATTTGATTACCGTAAAATTTCTCCTTGGCTTTTCCAAGCGCCCGATCCACCTCTTCGGCGGTATCGGCATGGTTACGGGTCTCCTCGGTGGCACCATGCTTTCGGTTGCTGCATTTCAGCGACTTTTTCAGCACGTTCCAATGGGCAACCGTCCGGTGATGGTCCTTGGCGTAATGCTCGTGCTTATCGGCATGCAGTTTTTAGTTTTTGGCTTACTCGCGGAAGTGTTGGCGCGCACGTACTATGAATCACAGAATAAGCGCATTTATGTTTTGCGCCGAGTAATTCAGTTCCCGTCTCGCGCACGGGTCGAAAACGGTCAATAGCCCGAAGCGGCGCACCTTAGATCCGGAGTGGCGCCCTATGGGGAATGCTCAAAAGATTCTATCGATCGATGAGTTTAGGGAGAAGCTCGAAAAAAAACCGATTTTAATCGATGCACGGAAGATTGCCGACGGCGGAATCGGGGTGTACACGCAAAATGTAATCGGCGATCTGCGTCAGCGACAGATTCCCGTAGCGCTGCTCGGTCAAGAGAAGGTGCTTGGGCGCTTCGCGTGGGCGAAGGATGTGGCGATTATCGAAGAGAATGCTCCGCGCTATTCGCGTGAAGAGCTCTTTTCGATCGCCCGCCGCATAAACTTCGCGTCGTATTCGCTCTACCATGCGCCGCACTATATGCTGCCATTCAAGATTCCGATTCCGACCGTGGTCACGGTACACGATTTGATTCACCTCACCCATCCGCAGAAGTTCTACTACCGGCCGGTGGCATGGCCGCTCATTGCCTCCGCTCTCATACGTTCGAGTGCCGTCGTCACCGTAAGCGCGTCTGCTCAGCGTGATATTGCGCGATTTTTCCCATTAATTGCTCGCGGAAGTAAAATATCGGTGATCCCAAATCGTCTGGCTGATGGGTTTCGGCAGGAAATTGTGGTGCCGGACGAAGGCGAAGAGTTCCTCTTTCTGAGCGTTTCGCAGCTCAAACCGCACAAAGGAATATTTGATTTGCTACGCGCGTTCGTTAACGCCAAGCAGGAACTTGAGGCGCTCGTAGCGACCGGGAGCGCGCCGCGCCAGGCCTTATCGACGGAGCTGGTAATCGCCGGCTATGGCGCGGAGGGGCTTGCCACGCACCCGGATTTCCGCCGTTTCGTCGGTGAGCGCAGCGATATTAGAATTCTCGGTCAGGTTTCGGTTGATACGCTGCGCGAGCAGTACGCGCGGGCAAAGGCGGTAGTCGTGCCTTCGCGCGCGGAAGGTTTCGGCTTCCCGGTGATAGAGGCGCACGCCTCTGGAACGCCGTGCATCTTGCGGCCCGTTCCCGCGCTGCTCGAATTGTGCCATCCCGGCGATATCGTTGCCTCCGATTTTTCGATTTCCGCGTTAACTGATGCGTTGATCCAAGCGCTAAAGAGAAAACCGGTAGAGAAGGAGGCGTTGCGAGCGGCCTTGCGTGAAAAGGCCCTCGGCTATTCGAGCGAATCGTTTATCGATCCGCTGCTCTCACTGTACCGAAAGCTCATTATTTCATGACCTTAGCCGGGTCAATTCTAATTGCCTTTCTTTAACCACGTAGTATTCTATAATTGCAGAAGTTGTAGTTGCCGTGAGTAGTAATGTCGTTCCCTGATTTTTCTCCTGATCTTTCCCGTACCACCGACGCGCCTGAATTGCAGGGGGCTGCGCACGAAGCGGTGCCGTCAGAATCGGCCGCGCCGCTTGAATCAGTCGATCATGCCGCTGAAAGAATTTCTTCCCGATTTTTATTGGAGCTAAATCGGCAGCAGCTCGATGAGTTAATTCTCCGCGCCCTGAATGAAGCCGAGCTTGCCAATTCGCTGATTGGCACTTTTAAAGTGATTTGCGACGACTCCGGAGCGGATAGCGTGTGTTTTCAATCTCTGTTGTGCGAATCGCTAGCGGCCGCTGTCGATCGGGAGTGCGGCGACATGCCGCTTGCCAAGGCAAGAGAGCTGAATATTCTGCTGACCGCAATCGACGTCACGTGCGACGCGCTTGAGGGGAACTCGAGCCCGGTAAAGCCCGGGGAAATCAATCTGATTATGCGATCTCTTATCGAGCTGATTACCGAGTTGGATGAAGATCGCGAAAGCTTCGAGGAGCTGCATGAAGAATTGGGGGGCGCCTATTACGACCATGTGGAGAATTGGGGGGGAATCTACGTGCGTAGTATGGATTTGCTGATGCGCGCAGTCGATATGCCCGGATTTACGGTACAGGAAGAGACCTGTACAGAGTGCCGCGAGTTGTTACGGATGCAACTCGTGTGGCAAGAAAATGAGCGAGGCCCGGGAACATCGCGTTATTCTGTCGTTGCCGAGGTTTGGGACGCGGTGATGAATTTTGCCGCTATCTTTGGAGATGACGAGTTCGGGGTAGCGATTGCCGCTGCAACCGACGAAATATTTAAATGGGTTGCGCGCACGGATACCGAGGCGGAGGCCGGTGTTCAGAAGGAATTTGAAGACGAATGGGAGATTGATGATTCTTTAAGGTTGTGGGAGACGCTTGATCGCGCGCAACTAAGCGCGCTCCGTGCGCTGTATAATTGTCAGTACGCGTGTACCGCCGAGCCGATATGGAAAGAGGTGCTTGAGAGCTCGACCATGGGGTCGGTAAAGGCGCGCATTGCGCTGCTTGGCCTTGCGGATTCCGATATAGAGGAAACGCGGCCCTATGTAGTGCGGTTGCTCAATGATATTGGCGCGGAGGGCTGTAAGGGGCGGCACGTAAAAACGCGAATGGAAACGCTCGAATATCTGCTCGCAAAAAAGGGAGCGGTACGTGTCTTCGAAGAAGCCTTCGACATGCAGCAAGAGGGGCATATCAATCCACTCAGGCAAGAAAAGATTATCGCGGAGATAAGCGATCGGCTGAAATCGCACCATAAGTGGGTGGGAAGAGCTAACGCGAAGGTGGAAGCCGCTCCCGACGCAAATACAAAAGAGAGGGTGCTCGCACAGTACGCTGAGAAGGGGGTAATCTGGTCAGCGGCGGTGCTTTACGCGCTCGAAAGCGCAGTGCGGGATTAACGGTTACGCACGTGGGCCTGAAAAGGTGAGTGTGGCGAAAGTCGTTTCAGGCAGCCGTTCTTCCAATGGGCATACGCCGTCAGGCGGACACAAGTCGGTATCATCATCTTCGTCAGGCTCAACGCGGGCTGGCAGAGGCTGAGTCGGTTTAGTATCAGGCTCGGTGTCGGGTTTTGTCGGAGCAGGTTCAGTTTCACTGAGAACAATTTGCATAGTTATCTTCTCCATTTAAAACGAGTCATTCTTCAATTGGGGAATCTCGGTGCGGGAAACCCAGCGCAGGTCTTTTAATGTCCGCAGCATCTCCGGTTCGTTTAATTGATTCAATACCAATTTCCACTTCGCCCGCTCGGAGTCTCCGGTTCCATCGGCAAATGAATCCATATCATCCCAGTCACTGCCATCAAAATAGCGCAAATTAAAGGTGTCGAATACTGCACGAAGCGGCTTGGTGTTAGATTTGTTGCCAACCGTTATGCACAATACTGGATACCTTTCTTTGTCCGCGTCCTCTTCTTGTAAGGCGCGGTGAATCGCGTATCCCTGAATGAGCATGCGCGAAGCGCGAAGTGTCGGGAGCTCGAAATCTTCAACGGGCGCCTCGAATTCGAGCTCGGGTAGATTGCCTGCCACGTCGTCCATACGGCGATCTAGTGTGAGTCCGCGGTGCCAGTAAGTCTGTGCGATGAGAAATAGTTCGAACAGGTGCTGGCTGCGGGTAAGGTGCGTGCGTACAGCGAGATCGGCGGGTCGTATTACTGTTTCCAGGAATTCCTCCATTTGCCCATCTATCTTCGAACGCCATCCGCCGAAGCGGTGTGACTTATGGACGTGACCGTACTTATCAGTGGTCTCGTTTTCGAATAATGGGATCTCCCATTCGTGGAAGGGGGCTGAACCAGGTGGAAAGGCGTTGCAGAATCCCCCCGATATGTTCGATCCCCAACCTACATTGAGAAGGTTAAGTCCGCGCTTCTTACATTCGCGTTCGAGATCCTCCGCTTTGAAGCCGCGCTGGTTAACATCAGCAAGATCGTCATGGAAATCAAATTCTCCGGTTTCGGCGTTATATCGAGCGAGCGTACCTTTCAGTTTTGTGTGCAGGACTTCTGTCGGCACAAGATAGGCCACATCGAGCCACGGATTCTCAAAGTGTTCATTGAATTCGATATAGGAGTAGTGCACTCCACCGATTATGAAATCGGCTTCGTCGGGCGGAGGGATCACCGCTCTTAATCCGCGAGTAAAAAGGTATTGAGTCCGATCTATGAGGTCAATCTCGTCGGCAAGATGGGGCCAGGCCTCCCTATAGATTTCGTAGGTTGGTTCGATTTCGCTCGACGCCGGATCTCTCGCAAAGATTTGCTCCTTGAGAAGTCCTGAATAAAAATAACCACGCCCCGGAAACGTATCCGAGGTGGACGCATTGACGGCCTCAACGCGCAGTGCGCAGTCGAGTCCGAATTGCGCCATAGGCGCTAGGTCGTTTCCAATGCGTTGAGCGTCGAAGCGTTGTGCTTTGAACCCGTTGTAGCCGTCGTACATATTCCGGAACGCCCGCAATGTCGAAGCGTAAAACTCGCGTGCTTGCGCCGTTGGTTGGCCATCAATGCCTCTGGTGGCGTGTGGCGGGTGGTCATTGGTGATTAGGGCGTTCTCAATCTCATCCAATTCTTGCATC
>CAYTAW010000232.1:0-5939 GCA_964435675.1 uncultured Bdellovibrionales bacterium | reverse complement strand
GTTATGCACTGCGCCAACCCCTACAATTCGGCATCACTGACATCTTAACGGCTTCAATAATTGAAGCGTCGTCAATGAATATCTACGAACGCGCCACACTGATCAGCATTGTCGATGAACCTAGAGGGAATATTGTTGAAGAACTGACGAAACCCCTATCGTCAAATGCTCTCATACAATCGCGCGGATTCTTCAAGGCGCTTGATGAATACATTGACACAGAACGTGTAATAGAACTGGAAAATGAGACACTGCTCCGGGATTATCCAGAACTACAGCGGATATCAACGCAATCTGCTTTTGATAATACGACTTTTGAAGATTTCCTGACGGTTCTCAACGCGCTAACAACCAATTCGGAGATTATTGCGGAATCAGCTCTCGCTCGAGATTTCGAACTAGATGGACAGAGAATTGCCGCACTAACGAGCGTGTTGCCAGTACGTGCCGAAGATCATGAGCTTCCCGCTGTCATTCAAGTGGCCAAACTCGTAGCTCTTGCAAACAAAAAACTGCCTGAACCTCAAAGATTAACGCTGAGCTTTCTTGACTCAAAGCTCAAAGGGTCGGAAATCGATTTCGAAGCGGTAATTAATTCTAATCCCCCCATCGATGTCGCTGTCGATTTGGTTAAAACATACCCGCAGCTCGTCTTTGGTCTCCTCCCGAGGGAGGGATTAAGCCGGGATGACGCGCAAGTCATTCTTGCTGCAGTAACGCCGAAAGTAAGACAGGTTTTCCCGTATGAAGAATCTCATCATGAACAGCTCAGAGCGTTTGGTAAAAAGCTAGGGGAACTAAAATATAGCGCAGCTTCAGAGCTGCTCAGTTTCCTTCTCCCAAACAGTAACAGCGAATCGTTTACTAAGTTGATAAGCGGATACTTCGACGGGCTAGCCGGCACAGCATCCGCAGCATTGGAAGCCTACAATTCCCTATCAGCGAGGATTGGCTCACTGCAGCATCGGCAGCTTTTTTCCGAGGCTTGTACTCGGGCTATTCTTACTTTAGATACTCCTCCGCATTTGTCCGCACTGCTACCAGCCATGCTTCCATCGCTACGCGAACCAGAAATGGCACAGCCCATCTTGACAATCGCGGCCACGTATCTGGCCAGCGGACACTCTCCTGCCGACCTTGGAAAGGCGGCAGCTAGCTCCCGCTATGCAGCACATTTACTCGTGGAACTCGGAGGCCAACAAAGGTCGGAGAAGGGCGATGAGGTCATCGCGCAAATGATATCCGAATCGACTGATACGTGGTCCAAAAGAAATGATACATACCACGTTTCCCTCGAGCGACCCACCGCAGCGGCGATTATTGCGATAGTAACCGAGGTGAGTGACGATATTCAAAAGCAGGCCTTTGTACTTGACGGAGTTTTCTCCGCCATGAGCGACAATCATTCCTCAGTCGT
The DNA here is from genome assembly GCA_964435675.1 of uncultured Bdellovibrionales bacterium. Taxonomy (GTDB): domain Bacteria; phylum Bdellovibrionota_C; class UBA2361; order UBA2361; family CAYTAW01; genus CAYTAW01. Next base: position 4,522 of record CAYTAW010000232.1, on the reverse strand, counting down.
TGGCCTCATACCTCAGCGTTTTCTCCTGAAGGACAACAATTTTTCCAAGTTGGGTCTGGAGTTTTTGCGTTTTTCCCCAAATGGAGAATCGCTAGCGACTGCATTAGTACAGCATGCTGCTGAAACGAACTTGATAGTAGATCCTCTTCCGATATTAACCGAGCTGGTAGAGAAAAATACCTCCGGTCGCCCCGATATAGGCGCGCTGGTTGAGCGGCTAGCACCCAATCTGCTCGTCGAAAATAGGCTAAAATCGTGGCAAACTCTGGGCGAAACGCTGATCGACGTTCTCGCTGATGAAGACAGCAGAGTTATTGTTGCCACTTTAACCGCACACTTCAAAATCTCGGCGCAGGGGATGGAGCGCATGAGAGAAATTGCGCGCGAAAGCTTCTCGTCACAATTGACTCATACCGCAAGAATCTCATTTGCTCGCCGCCTATTTAAAGATTCGAGCATTGAGGACTCAGATAAGATTAACTTTTGCATTGCGCTAGGAGAGGCTCACGGACTTCGCCGTGAAACAATTAAAGAACTGGTAACTGCCGTAGGTAATGAAAGCATCTATTACCGCCGTGCGACACAAGCGTGGAACGTGCTCTTTCCCTATTTTGCCGACAGCGATCGAATCTTAATCGCGAGCAGACTCGCTGACTATCCTAAGCAGAAACTTGCGGCGACTTTTTTAAGCGGCAGTACTGATGAGAGAGAGACAATCGCTGCGCTGCAAGCCCGTGGAAACGATCCTATTTTTGTACCTGCCTGGGAACGCCTCCTGACTGCAAATCGCGACGAGCCTTTCGCGGAAACAGTGACCGCTCTTCAACGAATTCCCGGAATTTCCCCCGCTCTCGCCGTTACCGCATTCGTTGAAGCGTTAAGAACCAGCCGTGACGATGACGAGGTGCTCGCTAAGGCTAGTTTAATTCTCGCGCAGGTCGAACAAACGGCAGAAGTACGCAGAGCATGGGCGAGCTCAGCCCCGGTAGTCGTCGAAAATCTCGCAAATCTCCGCAGCAGAGTGACTCACCGATCACTGCCACCCGACATTGATCCTGAGCGACTGATTCCACACCAGCCAAGTCGGCTAGAAACCGTATCACGTATTTTTCTTTTGCAGGCGTCCACCGCCGCGGGAGCAGCGCAGCTGGCACGGGCGCTTGAACAGCCCTCTTTCGTTTCGCACGTGAACAATCTGCTCGTATCGGCTGAACCCAACTCGCAACTTGATGATAATTTTATCAAAGCACTTGCGCGCGAAGCTCTCTTGATGGCCTCACGGGGTGAGATAGACGCGAGGACGGTGCGCAATAATAGTTACTTTAAAATTTGGCCGGTTGCCGTTGGCCCATCAGAACTAGACCATGTTTCTCCTGAAATTGCCTCCCAATCGATGGCAATCATAGGTGGTGGACCGGCTGGAATAATGATGGCGCGAATTCGGAATGAGCTCGGGTATGACACCACGGCAACAACGATCTTCGCGCCCAAAGGATTCGGTGGAATTTGGCGACAAGGAAACGTCGTCGAAGAAGGTCACAATACCTTTCGAACCGCATCGATTTTCGACAGCCAATTAGTAGCTAACGAACCTCGAGCCGGATCTGATCTGGTGAATTTTTTAACCTCCCTGGCCGGAGACCTTGGACCGAGCCAAATAGATCCTTCAGAAATTACACGGGTACTTTATATCCCCGCTATCGATAAGTATGCCCTATTTACTCAGGATAAAAGGTCTGAGGTCCAGGTCGGACTTTTTGACAGCGTACTTGTTTGCACAGGTAACAAGAAGGCTAAAACACTCGACAGTAAGATAATGAGGACGAATGTTGAAAGCCTTAAGCAGGTGCCGATCGAGCGGTGGCAGCGGACAATTAGACCGAGCGAATATCCGGCCTATAGCGGAAGGTCACCGGTTGTTGTCGGGCTCGGCAATAGCGCGCTGGCGATGATTGGCGAGTTTATAAAGATGGAACAAAGCGGAATTCCAGTACATCCGCAGATCCTTACCCATTATTCCCTCGAGCTGCTGCAAAATCCCGGCAAAGTGGTCAAAACCGCCAGCGGCGAAATTCAGGGACCGCTGTTTCGAAATCCTTCGAATCTAAGCAAGTTAGCCGGCGATATAGGGCGCCTCAAAGAACGGCTAGACCACGCACTACAGAGCGGATGGATCGTGACGGATGTGAAAAAGTGGACCGTAGACGCCTCTCCCATCAGTTCGCAAGATGGGCATCGCGGTCATTCTATAGAAGTGACCACCAAACATGAAAAAATAGTGATTGATGGCGTGCCGCGGATATTCGCTCTGGTCGGCTATGAAAATGATGTCGAACTGCTCCGTCAATTCGGCTGTAAAGTAAGTAGCCGCAGCAAGAGCGTAGTGTTCGATCCGAGGACGGGGCGCGTCGAAGGGAATGGCGGACGCATGTATATCGCCGGAACCGCTGCATCATCTTTACAAGATCGCAACCAGGAAGTCATTCCGGGCATGCTGCGCTCAATTCCGTTAATCGCATTCGCAGAGATAATTGCGGGAGAGGGAGCCACTAAGTAAGTTGCCGAACCGTTAGGCTACGAAACGTTAGTGAGACATGATCTGCATCATTCAACAGGCCGCGGCATGTTGTTTGTCGCAAATCTAAAGCGCATTTGGGCCTGAGCAAGACGGGCGACATACCTCGAAGTAACACGGATTCGATTCCCCATCTTAAAACCCAATCGAACTAGATTTGCCATTCAGTTGATTCGTCGGCTGACTCCAGCGCCATCCCACGCAATTTTCTTATAAACGTCACGAAGAGTAACGGGGAGCCCTGCACGCATAACAGGCCCCCTAATACACTATCAAACACAAGAATATATTAATTATTGATTAGCCAACCATATTCCCTTACAATTTAAGACTAATTCCTCTTTTCATTAATGGAATAGTGCTGATCGATGGAAACGGTGCAGGTCGCCTCCCCCACTCTCACGCTCAACGGCCAAGCGCCCGCGCTCGAAGCGCCAATCGCAATTTCCAGCCTACCTCTGCTTAAGTCACGGCTCGACGGAGCGCTGCGCGATCGGTTCGCGGCGAGCGACGCGTCAGCCGTGACGTTATCGGACGATTTATCGCGCAGCTATCGGGTACTTTTGACTGACGTCGTGGAGCACTCCGGACTTGGAGCCCTCATACGTTCACAGGGATACGCGCTTGCAGCCATAGGCGGTTTCGCTCGCGGCAATTCCGCCATGCATTCCGATTGGGACACCGCTCTTATTAATTTGAACGAAAATTCCTCCATCTCTCACCCCGCGTTCACACAATTCAGCGATATTGGCCGTCGAGGTATTGAGGTGAAGTTTGGATTATTCACGCCCTCGTCATTCGACGATGTGCTTACGGATAAAGGTAAGACCGGAATAATGTCACTTACGGCCCTCTTAAAAACAGAGCTGCTGTGCGGCGACGCCGGCACGGTTAGGGAGTTCGCGCGGCTGCGCGACACATTTATCATTGCGCATTATCCCAGACTGGTCGCGATGCTGGAGAGATCGGTCCAAGAGCGTCAGGAGAAGAACGGCGCACTGTTCAAACTGGCCGAATTTAACCTTAAGGATTGTCGCGGCGGGCTGCGCGATATCGACTGCATAGACTGGCTCGCGCAATTGACGCAGACCGCGGGTTACGCGTCGCCGTTGAGCAGTCATGACTTGGGGGTTATCGAAGGCGCCCGAGAGATACTACTCACCGCTAAACACGCGCTCCACCTTTCATATGCGAAAACGATCACAGGGGACGTAAATGACTGGAACAACGCGCGGAGAGAGAAACTGCTCGAGCTATTCAAGCGTGATTCAGGGGAGCTGCTCCCCCCGCGCGTAGTGTACGAGACGATCTACTCCGCCTCGCAGCAAGTCTTCCGCATTCTCAACGCTATGCTCGAGAATTGCAGCAGCTTCTCGCGCGAAAGTTCGGGCGTCGCAGCTCCCCCGCAGTCTTCGCAGGCAATCATCACGCCGACAGAGCTGGGCTCGCTGCTAAAAAGTGGCTGCAACTGTGCGCGGCCTCTGCGCGAACTCTTTGAATCGGGAAGATTAACTGCAATTGTACCGGAATTCGGCTATTCCGAATTTTTCGTCGATAACGCCGGATTTCATCGGTTCCCGCTTGGCGAACACCACGTCCGCACCGTCGAAGAGCTCTGCCGCCTGTTCGAGTGCGTACAGAATGGCGCGTTTCAGGAATTGGACTTGCGGCTGCCCGAAGATTCCGCGCCGCTCCTCCTCGCTGCACTGCTTCACGATGTGGCAAAACCCGACGAGGGAATAGAGCGCACACATCCGCAAAAGGGAGCTGAAATCGCCTACGCGGTCGCGGTCAAACTCGGATTCACGGAAGAGCAAGCGCAAAAAACCATGCGATTAGTGCGCGATCATATGCTCATCTCGGATATGGCAGGGCGCTCGGAATTCGCACTAATAACGACGGACGCAATTCAGCGCATCAGCGATATAGCAATTCTTCAATAATTGT
>CAYTAW010000231.1:805-5979 GCA_964435675.1 uncultured Bdellovibrionales bacterium | reverse complement strand
CTTCTGAACCGTGGGCTGCCGGAGCTCTATGAAAACGGATATCGCGGCGCAAGCAATCGCGTCATGAGTATGCTTGAAGAGCGCTTTGGTGAGCCAGTCGAAAGCGATGGATCGCAAAGCGAGAAAAAGAGCGAGTAAGCGAGCCCCGGGGATTGCGAGATCCGGTGCCTGGGGGATGGTCCTATGTAGCCCCCTCAAACACGACCCTTAAAACTACCGTGAGGCCGCCACCGAGGTCTTCAAAAAACGTTTGAAAATTGTCTATTTTCTTTTTAATCTTTTTAGGAAAATATACAATCTATTCCAGGGCTTTCCGCATCTTTAAAAGTGATAGTATGATGCCTGGGAAGTGGGTTTAGGCGTCTAGTAGAGTGCTTAAGTAATTTATAATTCCTTTCGATGAGGTAACTGCGGTGAATAAGTCCGAGTTAATTGAAAAGCTTGCTGAACGTGCCGGATTGAACGTGATTCAATCTGAAGAGATCGTTAATCTAGTTTATAAGAAGATGCGCGAGACCATGGTTAATGGGGGCCGGATTGAAATTCGTGGCTTCGGCAGTTTTGTGGTGAAAGAGTATCAGTCGTATCAGGGGCGTAATCCTAAGACTGGAGAAAAGATTCCAGTTCCTCCAAAAAAACTTCCTTTCTTTAAAGTAGGGAAGGAACTTAAGGAAAGAATCGATAACGTTCCGGACACGAACGGCCGATAAGCTATAGGCGGTCACGCAGATTTTGGTTTTTGAACTGAGAGGAATTATATATGTCAATTGATTGGTTGTTTGATCTTGAGCGCGATATTGATAACGGCAAAGAGATCTTCGCTTGTCCTGGAACCGGTCGTAACCAGTGGGTGCTTGCACGGAACTCGGAAGAACTTCGTAAGCATGCGCAACGCGCAGCATCTACTAAGAAGCTTGCCGTGAGCATCGTTCGCCTTGTTTCGAAGAGTGACGCCTTGATGGGCGACCTCTTCCTTGTGCCTACGCAGATAGATGAGCCAGGTCCGCGTAATGAGCCTTCAATCAAATGGAGCTCTGTTGAGACTAAGGAAGCTGCTGAAATGATGCGCGACGTGCGTCGCGGGCCGGCACCTTTCTTTGCAATGCAGGTTCTTGAAACGGTTGAGCCGGAAAGCAAAGAATAGTTCACGTGAAGCGTACGCTGCCCCTTAAAGCTTCGGTAACAGAAGTAGTGTCATCGAGGTATGCCGACGGTAATCGTCCGGCTGACTGGGACAGGCGCATTTCAGGTATCGATAAAATTCAGACAAAAGAATTGGGAAGTATCGCGCTATTTAGCGATGGTTCCCAATCTGTTCCTGCGCCCGGTTGGACGATCGTCCTCACTGATGGGGATGAGCAATCCGGGTATCGGTGGACGCTGTACGGCCTTCCTCGCGCGTCAGTGGAAACTGAAAAGGCTGCTCAGCGCTAATTGGCGGAATACGCATTTCCTTTCATCTACGGTCAAACCGCCTACTCGAAACGCTCACTCAGCTAATTTTCATAACTCCTTTCATAAGTCAATTGACTCGAGTTTGGGGTAGGTCTCAGACCGCTCGACATATCACGGGAAAAGGCTGCGCGGCCTACACCGCGCAGCCCAGCCTGCCAGCAAGGCAGAATTGTCTTACTTTTCAGCCCTGACGGAAATCTTCCTTGTTTTCTCCGGTGTCGCGGTCGACTTCGGTAGCTTAACCGTAAGCACGCCGTTCTTTACCGCCGCATCTATTTTATCCTCGTCAACCGGCGATTCGAGGTATACCTGTTGCGAAAATGATCCATAGCGTCTTCCAACGTAGTGGATTTTTCCTTCGGTACGATCAACCTCCTCTTTCTTCTCGCCACTGACCGTCAGTACGCCGTCAGTGATCGAGATCTGGATGTCTTTCTCACTCACGCCTGGCAACTCTGCTGTAACGACAAACTCATTCTTCAGTTCCTGAACATTTAATGCCGGCGTCCATGTTTGCGCGCCATTTCCGATTCTGTCACCTTCCGTGCCGAAAAAGTCTTTCATCAATCGGCCGACTTCGTTCTCGAAAGCGAACGGGAACAACGCTCCCCGTGTTGCGGGCCTTGACCATCTCCAAGATACAGGGGTGTAACTATTCATAACCATTTCCTCCGAATTTCAATAAATAAACTAATAATTTATTAGAAATCCCGAGAGCGCTCTCAGTTATCCAATCAGCGGCATCTGCCGCTGCTATTTAGATAAGCACTGGCGAGAGAATTTCAAGAGCCGATAAACGTATTGAAAAGACGGGAGATTTCTAATGCAGCTGAGTTGTATTATGCCTCGGTGTGTTTAAAGGGGCGCGCTTTCTCGCCAACATAATCGGCGACAATTTGTCCGCTACCGGTAAGGAGGTATTTGTAGGTAAGGAGCCCTTCGATGCCAACTGGTCCGCGCGCGTGAATGCGCCCAGTGCTGATTCCAATCTCTGCGCCGAATCCATAGCGAAAGCCGTCCGCAAAGCGCGTTGAGCAATTTGCATAGACGTTGGCGGAATCCACTTCGCGCAAAAAACGCTCAATTGATTGTTGATTGCTCGAAACGATGCACTCAGTGTGATGAGAGCCGTAATGATTTATGTGGTCGATGGCTGAGGATATATCAGAAACCACTTTTACTGCCAGAATCAACTCTCCGTATTCGGTGTGCCATTGGTCTGCGGAAACAAATTTTGCATGAGGTAAAAATCTGCGCAGCTCTTCGTCCCCCCGCAGTTCAATTCCCACGCTCTTTGCTTTTTCGATCAATATTGGAAGTAGGGTATCGGCCGCGTTTGAATCAATTAGAACCGTTTCTAGAGCATTGCATGCAGCGGGATACTGAGCTTTGGAATCGATAATGAGGCGCAGCGCCAAATTGATGTCGGCGCCGCGGTCGACGAAAAGATGGCACACTCCATCGGCATGACCAAGCACCGGAACTTTGCTCTTTTCGGTAATTGATTGAACGAGCGCGTTCGAGCCGCGCGGAATGATTAAATCCAAATCGTGCTGCGCTTTGAGCATCTCATCGACAATCGCGCGTTCATGATGGATTTGAAACCATTCAGAAGGGAGTTCTGGAATCTTTATGGATAGCTGTTGCGCGATTTCATTCCACTTTGAGTTGATGCGCCTGCTCTCCGAGCCTCCTTTCAGCACTACGCCATTCCCGCTACGCAGGGCTAAGCTCAGTATTTGCGGCGCAACATCGGCTCGCGATTCAAAAATCACGCCAAAAACCCCGAGGGGCACGGAAACTTTTTCGAGTATCAGACCATCATCCAGCAGTGTTTTGCGTTCGACCCGACCTATCGGATCGGGAAGGGTTGCGACCTGTTGTATGCCGACCGCTATCTGGGCGATTTTTACGGGGGTGAGTGTAAGTCGCTGCCGGCTCGCATCGTTTAGACTTTTGCCGTGTTCTTCGAGATCTGCCGTTGAGGCGTCAACGAGCGATATCTGGTTGGTTTGAACGAGCTCCGCAAAGTGAACGAGCGCTTTCGAGCGCGTTTCAGCGCTTAGCAAAGCGAGTTGGCGTGCGGCGTTGCGAACCGCGCTAAAGCTGCTCATCGCGTTCAGCCTGGAAAATGACAAGATTGTCGCGGTGAATTGCTTCGGTATTTCCTGCGTTTAGTGTCGAAGGCACGCCGGGGAGCTTTATAATTTCTGAGGATTTCAGACCGCGAAATCGTTTCAAATCGCCCGATGAAAAGCTCGCTAAGCCGCGCCCGATCAGGTGACCTTGGTCATCCTCAACTTGCACGACATCAAAGCGCGCAAAGTCGCCGCGAATGTCAGTAATCCCGACAGGAAGAAGGCTCGAGCCGGAGAGGAGTAGCGCTTCGCGCGCCCCCTGATTAATTACGATAACGCCTCGATAGCCGGATGAGTGCCCAATCCAGCCTTTGCGCAACGGTACGCTGCCTTGCGCGGAAACAATAGTGCCACCATTTTTTTCTAAGGCGTATTCGAGCGGAGAGGGTATAAATCCGGATGAGATTTGAACCGTCACACCGCATTGCGCAGCGATGCGCACGGCGTGAAGTTTTGCGCGCATTCCGCCCCGGCCTCCCGATGATGTTCCGGTGGTAACAATCTGATCGAGCTCTTCAAGAGTCTCAATTGATTTTATCGCGTGCGCACTTGGATTCGTCTCTGGGTTGTCGGTGTACACCCCGTCAGTGGTTGTGAGGATAAGCAATCGCTGCGCTTCGATGCGCGCTGCAACCAAAGCCGATAAACGATCGTTGTCGCCAAAACTCGACTCGCTATTCTCCCGGATTTCGCTGATTGAGGTAGCGTCGTTTTCATTGATCACCGGCACTATTCCCATGCTGAGCATGGTATCAATTGTTTGATGAACATTTAGGTATGATTCACGTCGCTCAAAATCATATGCGGTTAACAAGAGCTGGGCTGGAATTAAGCTGTGCTCGGACAAGATAGTTTTCCAAAGATCCATTAAAGCCGCTTGACCAACCGTGGCGCAGACCTGCTTTTCTGGAAGCGTGCCGCCAATTTTGCCTTTGAGGATATTACGGCCGAGCCCTATTGCGCCGGAAGATACGATCACGACGTCGGTTCCCTGCGCGCGGAGCGTTGCTATCCCTTTGCCGATTGTGCGCAGCCGATCGAACGCGGGGGTATCTTTGCCGTCTTCGATCACCACATTGGTGCCGAGTTTAATAACGATACGCGAGAGGGGCTTTAGCACAGTCGGGCTCCATTGGGAGCAGGTCGTTCGACCGCGGCAAGGACAACTTGGTTTTCGGTATTGTGAATGCCAGTAACTAACACTTCCGAGATGAACCCGGCGATGTTTCGGGGGCCAAGGTTAACCACACAAAGAACTTGCCGCCCAATGAGCGTCTTCTCATCGTACAGAGCCGTTATCTGCGCGCTCGAACGCTTAATTCCGATCTCGCCTAAATCGACGGTCAACTTGTAGGCAGGTTTCTTCGCTCGCGGAAAAGGTTCGACCGCGATTATCGTTCCTAAACGAATATCGACCGCTGCAAATTGCTCGAAAGAGATTGTGCTCATGGGGAGAGATTATACAGCGGGCGCTTTCTGGTGCAACTGCGGCCTCTTTTGCCTTTCCCGCTGGTGCGCTTTTATACCCTTAGGTAACATCAGGGCATGGTTTTTCGGCATTTCGGTTTTGCGGCGCTGGTC
>CAYTAW010000231.1:0-795 GCA_964435675.1 uncultured Bdellovibrionales bacterium | reverse complement strand
TTCAGCGGCCTAACAGGCTGCGCTGTGTATTCTCCAGTCTACGAGGGTCCTGTTGTTTCGTATGCCGTAAAGAGCGGCGACTCATTGTTAAGCCTTTCGCAGCGTACCGGAGTTCCGGTTGATTCAATTATCGAGATGAACGAGCTGGATGATCCCGATGAATTAACCGCCGGACAGATATTATACTTCCCGCGCGGCGCACGACTGGCGCGTGAGCCCGAAAAGTCTCTGACTGCGGGGGCACCGTCTCCATTGATCGGAGATTTTACGTTCGTGAAGCAATCCGACGCTGCGCCGATGATTGGAAGGCTCCGTTGGCCGGTTGATGGCGGCACTCTTGGTTCTCACTTCGGGGCGCGTTCAGGAAATTTTCACGAGGGCATCGATATCCGCGCGGAGATTGGCACATCGATCTTCGCCGCGCACGATGGAATCGTTGTCTTCAGCGGTAGGCTCTGGAGCGGCTATGGCAATATGATGGTCATAAAAGGCGATGGCATTTACACGGTGTATGCGCACAACAACGCAAATTTTCTTGATGATCAGGATACGGTCAGGGCAGGAGATGAGATCGCCACTGTCGGCCAAACCGGCAACGCAAGCGGCCCGCACCTCCACTTCGAAGTCCGTCTCGATGATGCCCATGGCTATAAGGTGGCCGTAAATCCTTTGATTTTCTTACGCGAAAGGCACTAAACACCGCCGCGAACATTCCGTTTACCCGCAATCTGCCATCTGTTACTATTACACGGCTACTTATGTGGGTCTCCGTAGCTCAGTTGGATAGAGCACAAG
>CAYTAW010000230.1:1007-5982 GCA_964435675.1 uncultured Bdellovibrionales bacterium | reverse complement strand
CCACTAATAGTCGGATGCTCGAGCGCGCATTACTGCGAAACTGATTCCATTTTGCATGGTCGCCAATCAGAATCAAGCTCTAACGCTCGTAGAGATGCGTCATTCTTAGGAGGAGTGTGCTCCGCTTTCGATCAGGCGCCAGAGCAACGTGGAGGAAAAATCGTAGTTTTCGAAGGAGTATTAATACAATCTATGGTGCCTGATTCTTGCGCAACACTCGCTGCTCCGAGCGACTCACGGATCGATACTGACACTTTAAACTCTGGCTGTTGATCGGCTATTCAGCAAGGTCGCTTACCCCCCTGCAGATAATTTTTAGCGCATTCAACTAATTCACTAGAACCTCAGGAGTCTGTTTCAGTAATCTGCTTAGTTTTGGGAGATTGCTAAGGGAACGCATGAGTTCGGATGGAACATTTGCATGGCTGAATCCCATCTCTTCGTGGTCATCACGTGTTGCTGGGCGTTGAAACGGTTGTGAGTGCTTATGAATCCGTATCATTTAGATCTGCACGCAGCTTTCGATAAACAGTCTGAAGTTTGGACTTTGCTCGAGCACGGTGTCGACGTGTGCAAAAAACTCGTTGTTATAGGTCGAGTTGCCTATTGCCTGAGCTACCTGATTATAATGAGTCATCAACGCCAGATATCACTTAAGGGCAGAGAGCGGGGCGCTTGATTCTTCAAATTCTGATGGAATAGTTTCGATCGCGGGCCTACCGAAAATTTCCTCGCAAGTAAGCTCGATATCCTAATAACTCTGCATTGCAGCAGCCGAACTGGAAAGCGCGCGCAGAAGCTCAACCACGGTACTGTAGTGGGGGCAATGACCTCTTTAATCTGGCTCAGATGATAAAGCGGGAGACTGCGAGATTCCTCGGGCGCAGGAACAGGATGCATGCTTCGGCCGCAATCCAGATTCGACGCTTTATGCTAACGAAGGATTGGGGAAAGCGTGTTCTGGCCGGTCCCGATGACGGGTCGCTCATCCCTGAATACTAATTTATTTAATACATGCAAATAGTTACCAAGCTGCATTGTGCCGGGTTGGAATAAAATGGCGTTATGTTAATGTTCGGTGCATCTGTGCCGTGAAAGGTAAGTAACGGTCATTCAGTGCTCTAAGTGAAAGGAGTGTCGAACCATGCCAGGTTTCGACAGTGTTCAGCGGGCAGTGGACAGGTTTCAGTGGTGGTGGTTTTACGGAGGGTGGATTGCTGCCGTATTGGGAGTGCTTGTCGCACTCTACGTCGGCTGGCAAGTCTACCGTATCCTCTTCTTGTTCGTCGTCGAGCCGAAGTCCGCAGGATTCATTCTGCGACGCGGTAAGCCGCTCGAAGGGAGGCAGAACCTTAAGCAAGGCTGGCATCGACGATATCCCATCATCGATAAAGGCTTTCAGGTGTATCTCGGAGAGGAGCGAACTGAGATTCAAGAAGAAGCGCGAACGAAGGACAACAATCTCATCACCCTCATTGGAACATTCCACTGGAAGGTGATTGAGGAAAAAGCCTTCGATGCTCTCTTTGGAATCGACGGGAAACTCGAACACTTCGTCTCTGACATCGTTCTCTCCGCGCTTCGCAGCGCGGTTGGGACGCGAGACGCGGCGGTGTGTATTGAGGAGAAAGAGGCCATCTCTCAGGCGATCATTGAGGACACTCGGATTCGCCTTGCGCACCTCGGTGCGGAACTGATCGCAGTTCCGATCACAAAGGTCGAGCCGCATCCTGATGTTGCAGCAGCCATTCTTGAGGTTCAGCGCGCTAAGCGCTCATCCGAGGCAGAAAAGGAACGCGTCAACGGTACCCGAGCGCGAATCACTTCTGAAGCGGAAGCCAAAAAAGAGGCCGCCCGGCATCAGGGGGAGGGTGAAAAAGCCCGTCTTACCGCCGAAGCCGATGGGTACCTCCAGATGCTACGGACGATAACGGGCAACCAGCGTCTTACGCTTGATGCGCGGTCCGCGATGGCGTTTGTATTGCGTATGCGTAGTTATGCAATGCGCACTGCATTCGCCAACTCAGGAAAGGCATCGGTTGTGGTGCTGCCAGATGACGATGGAATGGTCACTGAGTTGAAAGAGCTCGTTCCCGGTTTGCTCGCGCACGAGCAGGCCGAGGACACTCAGGATTCCGAAGATGAAAAGCTCACGGTGGAGGATATTGAGGCCGAACTTCGCACGAAGTTGACCGATGATATCCGTGAGCAGGGAGAAGCAGTAATCGCATCGATCAGGTCTATGGGATCGGAGTTGAGCGACGCTGCAGTTCAGGCGCTTCCCAAGCCGCTTCAGGGAATTGCGCGTAGGTTGGCGAGAAAGGTCGGTCGCGTGGGCTGATCTCTCCGACAAAGGTTGTCACTGGCACAGACACTGTCCTGGGTTACTTCGCCGTAACCCAGGACATAATCATTTGTTAGTGACGTCTCCTCCAGGATAGAGCCCTCTCTTCGGGTGCACAGGTAGAAAACAGATTCTTTTACTCTGTGATTGTCACCATTTCGGCGGAAGGCGCGCAGCCCCTAAATGATCTTGCGGCAGGTGAGAATAGTGGCGTTTTCCGAGGGCTCCGGAAAACGCCTGTGTGAGCCTCGTGGCCCCATTCACATTAGAAGCGATAACTTACATCAAACATCCAGCGAGAGGTGATAATGCGCGTTCCGGTCTGAGGATCGAATGGGAACTGGAAGGTCGAACCCAGATCGATATTATCGACTGGGCGAAACTTAATGCCGGCGGCACCGAGCACCATATTTTCCCCTGAAGACTGACTTGCTCCAAGATTGAAAAAGTCTTGACCTTCATCAGCGATTGGCAACCGATTTCCCGCATCAACAACATGAATCAATGAAGCGCCGATAAGGGGATACCAAGCGCCATAGCAGGTATCAACGCGATAATCGAGCTGTGCGTCAGCATCCCAAAAGAACGAATCATTTCCGGTCATCGGTATTCGTAATCCAGTTCCAGCCGTAAAGGTGATTTCGTCAGTGATTGCAATCGCGCTGCTGACTGATGGATGAATCTCTCCATCGCCTTGACCCTGCAAAACTTTTTCATCGCCGGTAGGAATCAGATAACGAAGTTGGACTGAAGCCACTTTTCCGGCTTCACGATCTTGAAAGAAGACATACTTCAAACCTGCTTCCAAATCGGCGAGTCCGGTCTTTTTCGGCAATGTTGTGCTGGGATTAAAGTCGACGAACCCATCTTTGGTCGCAATGATGGATAACCGATCGGATATCGCATAGCGCAGTTGCAGCGCATACACTTGCGCATCGCCACCACCGGTTACAAATTTATCGTCAATATTATGATTGACGAACAGGAAGCGGGCTTCCGAAATTGATCGAGGATCTTCAAATGTCACCGGACTGAATCCGGGCGATACCATCTGATCAACGCGATCCGCGAAGCTTGTCGCTGGCGCGAGCATTAGTGCTGCCAAAATAAATTTTTTTATTTTCATTGAGTAACCTCACAAAAAGAACAAAGCGATAGAAACAAATGACCACGCCTCAAGAGGCTGGCCATAGTAAATATATATAGCGAAAATGCTTATTTTTATAGTTTAATTGATTATTCAACTACTATGGCCGCAGAACGCTTTAGCGTTGGTCTTGAATAAATAATTCAACAATCAAGCGCGCTCAATTTTCTTTGGCATTCTGAAAGTTAAGTTCGTGAAGAGCTTTTCCGAAAAATAAATCTCTTCGTTCAAGGTTCGACCACTTCAAGTTTGCGCGATTAAAAGCGCGTATTGCGGATACGAGTATGGGGCAGCTATAGATTCTCAGTCTCATCAGGCCGGGATCTAATTGCGTTAACACGCGCGTGATAGTCGCGCACGTTTTACGGTCGCTTTTATAATGACGCCACTAGACTTTTTAGCTCAAGAATTTGCGCTGCCGAATAGCCTCGATTGGAGAACCAGCGAATCTTACCGGAGCGATCGAGCAATACCACATGCGCATTTTGTGGCGATTCATTCCCAATTGCGTCTATTATCTTGGAAGAATCCTCATACACAGTTACAACGGAAGCCCAATCTTCTCTCGGAATACCTTTACGCATGCCGTTATCAATAAAACTCTGCACCATCTGCGGCATCATTCCAGCGATAGTTGGTATCTCTACGATTTTTACTGAAACCTCTGCCTGAAGCAGTCCGAGAATCCAGCGATCGATATCGAACTGGGCTTTTTGTAGATAACCGATGAGGAGAACTGTGACCGCTCCCTTATATTGCTCAGGTATCTGTACCTTATCACCGGTAAGCGCGCCGCCGGAGACCGAGGGAAATTCTCTCGCAAGAAGAGAAGGGGGAGCGCTGACAACGTGTGAGCAAGCGGTGAGAAAGAGAAGCAGAAAGGTAATTACGCAATTGTTCTTCATGCGCAAATTATTACCGCCATTATCCAAATGATCAACTCTTTTTGACTGTTACCCCGATGCGAGGGCCACTGGAGGACGCTGCGTGAGGATTTATTAAAATACTAGACGTGGTAACGGTCGTACATTTCGTTTCTTAGGTTATCTTTAAACCACGCGATGGTGGCATCAAGTCCCTGTTCCAAACTAACTAACGGCTGCCAATTGGTTAGCGTTTTGATGCGTTGAGAATCTCCAACTAAGCGATGAACTTCGCCAGATAGTGGTCGAACTCTTTCCGACTCGGTCGTCACTGTTGCCTTAGGATTAATCTTTTGAATCAGCAGGTGACAAATCTGATCGATAGAGGTTTCGCATCCCGTCGAAAGATTAAATTCCTGTCCGACACTACGTTCGGAGGCGGCAAGCTCAATATAGCCCCTCACCGCATCGCTGACGTAGAGAAAATCACGAGTAGGAAAGGTTGAGCCCACCTTTAACGGTTCGGTCTTGGAAAGCAGTTGGCTAATAACGCAGGGTATAATTGCGCGAGGTGATTGACGCGGTCCGTAGGTGTTAAATGGGCGCACAATTACCGATGGC
>CAYTAW010000230.1:0-997 GCA_964435675.1 uncultured Bdellovibrionales bacterium | reverse complement strand
CATTTCAGCCGCTATTTTACTGGCAGCATACGGCGAGCGAGCTTTTTGAGGGTGGTCTTCGTCGATCGGAAGGCGTTCGGCAAGACCGTAGACCTCTGAGCTGGACGCAATTAATACTTTCTCACACGCTGCGTTACGGGCGGCCAACAGTACGTTCAAGGTGCCGCTGACGTTGGTATCTATCACTGCTTGAGGCGATCTGAAGCTGTGCGCAACGCTTACCTCGGCAGCAAGATGAAATACTACGTCAATATCGCGCATAATTTCGCGCACGAACGCTTGATCGCGAATATCACCTATCACAACTTCAACGTCAGCGAGTACGTGCGGCTCGAAAGCCTCAAGCCAACCGTGAAAGTTACTACTGTTATAATGTACAAGGGCGCGAAGACGGCACCCTTGATGAATCAATGCTTCAACCAGATGGCTACCGACAAATCCTCCGGCGCCAGTTACCAATACCGACTTATTCTGTAACAGAGTAATTCCTTTCCGCAGGCTCGAATGACCATCCCGATGCAACCATTTCGATCGCCTTATCGAGTGGTAGATAGGTGCCGTTCTCCCAATAACGCCCGTAGGCATGATAGAGAACTGGCGCCGGTGGTTCGTAGCCAAAGCGCAAAAAAATAAAATCTTGAACTAACTTGCTGGTGCGACCTGAGCCATCCATACAGAACTGATGAATATCGATATACCGCTGCATCTTCACGGCCAGAGTTAAAACACGTTGAGCTCTTTCTGCCCCTGTTCTACACGTCTGAATTAATCGCGCTTGCTGGCTATACCAATCCAAAACCGATTGAAGCTGCGCTCTCAATTCTTCGTGGTCAGAAATAAAATAGACCTGGAATACTCCTGAAGCTGAAGGGACTTGCTCGAGAAGTATCGCTCGAAAGTCAGTCAGAGCGCTTTTCCACACGCACATGTCCGACTGAGAAGATGCTGAAGCAAGGGCGCGACACGCCGCGAAAAAATCAATTGATTTTTTATCGAC
>CAYTAW010000229.1:0-5987 GCA_964435675.1 uncultured Bdellovibrionales bacterium | reverse complement strand
AGTATCTCCAATTCGCGGCGCTTTAACTCCTCAGTGAAGAAGCGTTCCGAGTTCGCTGTCGTCTGTTTCCGAATGTACGAGTCGGGAACGCGCGATAAATTCGCGTTCGTGACTTCAATAAAATATCCAAAAACAGATGTGTACTTAATCTTTAAGGAAGAAATGCCGGTACGCTCCCGTTCACTCTGCTCCAGTTCCTCGATCCAGGAGCGCCCCTTTTTCATCACCACTGTCAGCTGATCGAGATCTGCGTCAAAGCCTTCCCGTATAATTCCGCCTTGATTAATGGCGAGGGGCAGATCGTCGCGCAACGTCGCCTCGAGCTTTTTCCGAAGCGCGGGAAGCACGTCGAGCTGCTTTGAAAATTGAGCGAGCAGCGCAGAGTTTCCGGATGAATTGATTGCATTGAGTAACACTTGTATTTCAGGGAGCACTTCGAGCGTATCACGCAGCGCGCCGAGCTCGCGCGGCGTGGCGACTTCCAAGTCGACGCGCACCGCGATGCGTTCACCATCTACGATACGCGCAAGCAGCGCGCGCAGCTTGCCGCGCTCTAGTGATTCCTTAAGGGCCCGCACCGCTTCTTGACGCTCGATGATTGGAGCGCGCTCAGCGAGCGGGGCAAGTAACCAGCGCCGGAGCACCTTAGAGCCGCCCTCCGTAACCGTGCAGTCAAGATGTTTATATAAGCTTCCCTCGAGTCCCCCATCTCGGTTATTCCGCACGATCTCGAGATTGGTACGCGTCATCGAATCAATCAGCAAAGCACCTTCGTCAGATTCGATGGCGATCTCACTCAGCGGCACACCGGCGCCGACCGTCACCTCCTCAACATAATCAGCCAGGAGGCGCACTGCGCGCTTCGAAAGCGGACTCTGAGAAGAATATCCGGCAATTTGCGCGAGAGTGATCGCACGCTCGCCGTCGCTCTCGGGCGCGCGCTCATTTCTGAAGCGGATAGATGTCTCAGAAAGCTGCAATTCTAATTCCCGCACCCATCCTTGCCGACGATCGACCTTTGCGCTGCCCTGGTTCGCAGGGATGATTAATTCGGCAGGAGAGATACGCTGCAGTTCGGCAATGGCGCGCTTTAAGTCATAGCCGTCGCGCACCAGAATTTTTCCGGACTGCACATCGCTGTAGGCGATCGATATATCATTGAGCGAATCGAGAGAGAGCGCCGAAACGAACGCCGCCGGACGACCCCCCTGACTATTCGAGAGTATCTGAATACCCGGCGTAATGATGCGATCGAGCGTGCGCTCGACGGGGCCTTTATGACCCTCGGCAACTTCCTTTTGACTGACAAGCGCAACCGAAAAACGTTGCGCCAGCAGCCTATCTATATAGCCTTCTATCGCACCGATTGGGACGCCGCACATCGGCACTGGATTATCGGCGTTCTTATCGCGGCTGGTGAGGGTCAGGTTTAACACCCGCGAAACGGTAACCGCATCATCGAAGAAAAGCTCATAGAAATCACCGACTTGAAAAAAAAGCAGTGAATCAGGGTAGCGGCCTTTATACTCAAGATATTGGAGCAGCATCGGCGGGAGCTTTCCAACATCGCGATAGTTCGCCGTATCGGAAATGGCAGTGCTATCCTGAGCGACATTTAACATAGGGCAATCTATTGAATATCCTGACAATCCGGACGCCCGCTAGCTGCCGGAAATGGTTACCTTTTTCGATCAGCGCATGCCGGAGTTCGGTCAAATTTTTACCATCACTGAGCCTTCAATTCTATAGTCAAACGAAATAATAGGCCGGCTGGAGGATTTTTTTTACACTGTTGGCACCGTTTATAATGCTAGGATCATCCCAGTGATAACTAAATTACAGGGGCACGATGTCTACCCATCAGCCGATTCGCATATTGCTGGTCGACGACGAAAAGTCGGTGCTCTTCGCGTTGCGCCTCTTACTCGAAGCGATGCAGTATTCGGTTACCGATTTCTCCTCAGCCTCCGAAGCGCTTGCGGCTTTACGCCAAGGACACATTAGTTTCGATCTCTTCCTCTGCGATTTAAAGATGCCGGAAATCAACGGATTCGAAGCGTTGAAGCAGGCTAAAATGATTTCTCCCGATCTCGCCTTTATTTTGATGTCAGCGCACGCATCATCTGCAGACATTGACTACGCGAGAGCGAACGGCGCGCAAGGATTCATCGCAAAGCCCTTTACTCCGATTCAGCTGCGCGCAGTTATTGAAAGCGCGCTGCCTAAATTTTCGGCGGCAGTATAACCGCTTTAGCGGCGCCACTATATCTCGTTAGACGTGTATGCCAGTAGAGCTTCTGAGCTGTGCATTGCGTATGCACGGAGCTGCTAGCAGGCAGTGAGAAAGATCACGCTCTCGCTCAGTTCGTCACCGTAACCGCTCGTGACTCCGCGCTTGGCAAGCTCTGCTCACCGCTCAGCCCGTTAAACCGCACGGTAAAAATCCACTTTCCAGCCGAGGGGAGTTTGATTATGCCGTCGAGCATATGGCGGCGCCGGAATGTGGTGCTGCGCCTCTCTTTACCCCCTGCCGATACTATGCGCCGGCCGGTGAGATCGTAATCCAGGACTTTCGTCTCATCGGTGACGCCGGCGTTGGAGAAGCGCACGCTGACGCGAAGGCTTCCCGAGGAGCGCTTCACGGCAGGAGCTGCGGGAGTAAACGTCGTCAAATTAAAAGTCGGCGTAGATGTCGGCGATGGAGTCGCCGTACCGGTTGGGTTCGGATTGGCGATGTCGTTGCAATCGGGCGTGCCGTTGTTATTGGCGTCGGCATCGGAGATTCCGCATCCGCACGCGCCGGGATCGGTTTTTGCCGGATCGTTATCGCATTCATCGCTGCAATCAGCAGTTCCGTCACTATCGGTATCCGTGTCTGAAATACCGCAACCGCACAGTCCCGCGCCCGTTTTCTGCGGATCGCCGGAACATCCGTCTTCACAGTCGGCAACGCCGTCGGCGTCAGTGTCGTCCGATTCTACTGATATCGGATCGGTTGCGCACTGATCGAAGCAATCGGAGGTTCCGTCGCCATCGGTGTCGGTATTCCGTTCGTCGTCGCTGCAAATTGGAGTTTGAAAAACATCGGTAAATCCATTTGAATCAGAATCATCCGAAATATTGGTCGCCGCTGTTTGGTACGTAACCGAAGCGGCGCGAGTTCTTACCAGCGTACCGTTGACGGTCGAGGAGCGGGGAACAACGCCGACAGTGGAAATGGTCGCATCAACCGCCGCGCCGGCCCCTGAGCCTTTGCTCGCGATTTCCACCGAACAGCTTCGTGCGTCGCCGTCTGGACCCTTGGTAATTGTTCCGATATACACCTGTGCCGCCGCTGATGATACGCCGAACGAGGTGCTCGTCGATTGAAAAACCACGTATTCGCCAGCGCCTGTGATATCAGGCAGCGTGCTGTTTTGATCGGCGCCGCCCGTAGCGGGCTTACTGCAGAGCACCATACGATTGAACGTGCGATCAAAGACGAATACATCGGTCTTTCCATTAGTATCCCCAGTCACGAGGTTACTTGCCGCCGATTGAAAAGCAACAAACCGCCCGTCCGCGCTGAGCGCCGGACGAGTGCTGGCGCCGTTTCCGGCGACGATTCTTGTCGCGTCATTGCTGATACGAATCAAGTTCTCGACTTCGCCGTTAATGCTGCTGCGCTCTACGAGAAAGATATCTTCAACGCCGTTGAAATCTAGGCCGAGAAATTTGGTGCTCGTCGAAAAAACGACGATCGTCCCGTCATCGCTGATTACCGGATTGGTCGAATCGGACGTGCCTTTCACCTGACAATTGTTGGGATCGTGAAATTTACAACCCAGACTGACGAGCGCGTTCGTGAATGCCGATCCATCCCGAACGTAAATGTCACGTACGCCGTTGTCGTCTACGTAATAATTATCCGGCGGAAAAAATACGTCTTGGTAGTTATGAATGATTCCAGTCGTCGGATCGTAATCGTGTTGCACGCCTCCGTCCGGAACAAGGGCCGCATAGGTCGGTTCAATTGTCGACGCGAGCACGAGGTTATCGGCGTCGGTGTCATAGACAACATATTGACCGTCCGAGCTAATGCGCGGATTTCTGCAGGTGGCGGGGGTATGAGAACTTCCAACCGCTGCGGCCACACGCTTTGTTACCGTTTCTAATACCGGCACAAGATGGCCGCTGGCATCGTCTTGCTGCACCGAAGGTTGAAGCGTCGCCGCATCGATTGCCTGACGCTTTACGGGAAGGGAAACCTGGCTGATAAGCATCGTGTCATTTGCAAAGCGATCGCGCACCCAGATGTGTGTGCCCGCATACGCTTGGTTGACATGACAAAAATCGTCGGCACAAACAGATACAGTGCTACTTACCGTTGCGGCCGAAGCAAAGGCAACGTACCGTCCGTCATTGCTTACCGAGGGAGAGAAGCAATCCGCGTCGATTTGCGCGCCGCCGCTGGTTAGACTGACGCGTTCGATTTGATCCGCTTGGCGGTCGTAAATGTAGCAATGACGTCGATTCGGGGGTGAGCTTGCGTCCGAAACTATATTTGAGGCGACCGATTCGAAAACGATAAAGCGCCCGTTCTTGCTCATACGGGCATTTTCACTGAGACCATTTGTTTCAGGCGCGCCTGAGTAGGTACCGGCGCTGACGCGATTGGTATCTGCTGGATCGTAATTGTCAGCGTTCGCCGCTACAGCGCTTAAAGCCGCGGCGCAAAAGAGCGCGCATCGCGCAATTGAAAGCTTCGTCTCCATCATTCCTCCCTGAATTCTCTGCTTGGAAACCGCAAAATTGCCGCTGATTTCCGAGAGTTCTATCGATTTGTTCGATTCGAGGAAGGCGCTCCCAGTTTCAACTATGGGCGCTCAAAACAGCGTACCAGCTCTAAAGAGGCTCAGAACGGTGAAAAAACACAGATCAAATGTATGACGAGGTTTGTAAGGCTAAAAAAGCAACCGCCGTATTACCGCGTTCGACTGCATGCAATGCAGTGAGCGGCAATACGGCGGTGTGGGAAAACGATCCGAATATTATTCGTTGGAATCGTTTTTCTGACGCGACTGGCTGAGCAAATCACCGAGTGTCCACGCCGATTGATCGCCGCTGTACTGCTGCGAATCATCGCTTTCACGACGCGGCTTCATCGACTTCATGCTTAAGCTGATGCGGCGCTCGTCGCGATCGACGTTCGTTACCTGGCACTCAACGGTCGAACCTACCGGGTAAACGTCAGCGATCGGCTGACCTTTCTCGATCTCGAGCTGCGAGTTGTGGATCAAGCCTTCGATGCCGTCTTCGATCTGTACGAATACGCCGAAATCGGTGATCGAAGTGATCGTTCCCTTAATCTTCACGCCGCCTGGATAACGCTGAGCGATTGAATCCCATGGGTCGTTCTCGAGCTGCTTGATGCCGAGCGAGAGACGTTCATTGGCAACGTCGATATCAAGAACCATCGCTTCAACCTCATCGCCCTTCTTGAAGAGCTCTGCAATCTCTTTCGGATCCTTGATGCGCTTCGTCCACGAGAAATCGGAGACATGCACCAAGCCGTCGATGCCGTCTTCGACTTCGATGAAGATACCGAAGTCCTTGATCGACTTGACCTTGCCCTTGACCTTGCTCTTGATTGCGTGACGAGTATGAAGGTCTTCCCACGGATTCGCCGTAAGCTGCTTCATGCCGAGGCTGATACGTTGCTGCTCACGATCAATGCCGAGAACGACCGCTTCGACGATATCTCCCTCTTTGAGGATCTTCGACGGATGACGAACATTCTTCGTCCAGCTCATTTCGGAAACGTGGATCAAGCCCTCGATTCCCTCTTCAAGCTCGATAAATGCACCATAATCAGCGAGGCTCATGACCTTGCCCTTGAGCACGTCCTTCTTGAAGTGCGTGAGCGAGGTCGTGATGAGCGGCGGCAGCAAATGCAGGTTGTCGGGGATGTCGGCGTTGCCCGTGATTGCCAGCCGCGTCTGCCGGGC
>CAYTAW010000228.1:2395-6057 GCA_964435675.1 uncultured Bdellovibrionales bacterium | reverse complement strand
CGCTCAAGTGGAGGTTGATCCTGCTTGGGCTTCCTGCCGAAGACGGCGAGGAAATGGCCGGGTCGATTTCAACCATGCGGCTGTTCAACCTCTATATAATGGGATACTTCGTCAATCTGATCTTCCCCTCATACGTCGGCGGCGATCTGGTGCGCAGCATCCAACTGGGAAAACGCGTCGGCCAAGTCCGCGCGCTAGCGGCAACCGTTTTTGAGCGTTATACCGGTTTAGTGGCGATGGTCGTGCTGTCGTTTGCGTTTGTATGGTTTATTCAGGGCATCACGCGTGAGATAGTTTTTCTTGTCTGTTTGATCTTTGCCGCGACCGCCGGTGGCACCGCGCTGGCGCTTTTCCCGCTTCCCGATGCCGTTTGGAAGCGGCTGCCGCTCGGCGCCAGGATTGCGGCGCCAGTGCGCAAGTTGCAATCAAGCTTTCATTTGGTGCGCCGCAATCACCGTTTAGTCATTCAGGCCTTTGCGCTTTCATTCCTCTATCACAGCTTGACCGTACTCAATACGGCGCTGGCCGGGGTAGCGGTGGGTTGGAGTAATCCTTCGGTAATCGAGCTTTTCGTGGTCGTGCCGATTATTTTACTTATTGGTGCGATCCCGATATCTCCTCAAGGTCTCGGAATTCAAGAGGGTGCATTTTATTTTTTTCTGCAGATTGCGGGTGCAACGCCGGCGCAAGCGCTTGGCGTTGCGCTAGTTCTGCGGGCAAAATCGTACGTGCTTGCGCTCTTCGGCGGCGTGGTTTGGTATTTCCAATCGCGCTCGGATCGAATGGAATTGCGCGCCCGCCAAGAAGCGGGCGGTTCGTAGGGTGCGATTCCTTAAACGGGTTTCTTTAAAATCTCGCGCGTTGCTTTGCCGCTTGGCAAGTAATTCAACTTTTTAACTTCTGACACCGTTACCGTATCGTAATCGGTAATCAAATTCGGAAATTTGGCGCGCAGCCCGCGCACGGCTTCATCGAGATCCGAAAGTTTTTCAACCTCCGACTCTATCTCGAGCTGCCACGTTCCGAGCACTTCGGTTAGATAGACAACGAACGAATTTTTAATGCAGGCCGAGTATAATTCACGTTCCTGCTTTTTGCTCATGGGGGCGAGGGAAATCAGCGCCTTTACATATTCACGGCCAAGCAGCTTTGTGTTTACATCAGCGCGGTAGCCCTTAATTACTTGGGCTTCCTCGAGCTTCACCAGGCGATTCTTTGCGGTATGGTTTGTGACGCCAAAACGTCGTCCGAGATCGTCGTAGGTGGCGCGACCGTCCGTTGCGAGGACGCCCAAAATTTCGAAATCGAGCTCATCCCATTCATTTCCATCAGGCTCAAACCCGTACGATGGGAGCAGCGGCCCTTTCCTGATGTCAGAAGTAAGATAATCGCGGCGTAGCGCGTAGCACACCGGAGTCATCGAGATGTTGCTGCGATAGATTGAACCGCCAAACGGCTCATGCAAATCCTTAATCAAGTTGCTGAAGTGGATAAAATTGCGCGCGACGAAGACCACTTCGAGATCCCAGCTTCCAGTGAGGGTGCCGACGAATAGTGTGTGCGAGTGATTGCAGAGCAACTTGATGAGCTTCTCGGTTTTGGCAGCGCTCGTCGAAGCGAGGCGCACGTAAAGACGATAGGTAAGCAAGCCGAGCCGATGAGTATCGATAATCGCGTAGTAGCCCCGAATCAGCTCGTTCTCCGTCAGCTTCTTGAGGCGGTAATTCAAACCCTGCTTGGAGAGACCGACGGCGGTGGCGAGATCGGTCAGCGGCGTTCTTGCATCGAGATCAAGGTGCCAAAGGATATTACGGTCAACGGTGTCTAGCGAGATTCGGTTCGTCATGCTTTATCAATAGCGGTAGCGCGCTTACGTGGAGTTGGTTTTTCAAGGTCTGGAGTTTCGGCGGCAGCTTCAGGCTTTGACTCGTGCACGCCGATATGCGGGAGTCTTTCGCATAGAGATCCCGCCACGGTATCTTTCCGCGCCGCTTGATGCGCGCGCCAAAGAAGAGCTTGATTAATTTCAGTGCTGCAGCCGCGGCACGTATAACTATCCCAGTTCAGCGCCGTTGCGATGTCGAGACAGACTTCGTAATTGTGGCAGTCGTACCTCCGCCGGGGAGGCTCGATAGGTGAGTCGACTTCGCCGGAACCGAGAGCTTCAATGATTTGAAATGGCCCTGGCTTGCCGATAATTGAATTATTATCTCCCATCTGAGCGCACATTTGACGACTGAAGTCCTACCGCTTGTTCGATCCTAACACTTACATAATTCCCTGTATTGATCAAATCTCGCCCGGATACCAGACGCTACCCTGCTATTTTAAAGATGGCTTCCAGGCTTTATCTTATCGCCGGCAGCCGATAGGATAGTGCCCGTGCTATGGTAAGAATTCAAAGCGACAGGGGCGAGGGGCGCACCTTTATCTTCATTCATGAGCGTGACGCCCACAAAGAGTTCGTTTCGCAGTCCTCATTCGCGCTCGCCGAGCGAGTGCGCATTGTTGTTATCGAAGTTGATCCGATTTCTGACGGAAATTGGCGCGCCGTCGCTGAAGGTTTCAGTGAAGCGCTGCAAAAACTCGCAGTGCGTCAATGCGCGCTGGTTGGTTTCGGCGCTGCAGGAGCGCTTGTCCAACATCTCACTTTAACGGCCCCTAAGATAGTCCGTTCTATTATTTTAGTTGATTCATCCTTTCGGCCCCATCCGACGCCCTTTTCGCGCGCCCTTGACTGGCTTGAAGGCATTATGCCGCTTGGTCTTCCGCTTCGCGCCGAGGAGCGTGGATTTGACGCGAAGCCGTTTGCGCAGCGCATCCGTTGTCCCGCACTCATCGTGCTCACCAGGGACGTGTCGCCCTTTATCAGATCTCAAGCGCACGAAATCGCCAGCCGTGTTCCTTCGGCATGGATTGTTTCACTCGAGCAGGAAAATGAAACTCAGCAGTTTGGTGAATTACTAGATGCTTTCGAGGGGGTTCCCGTGAAATGCCCGCAGAAAAATCGGGCATGAACCTAATATGGTAGCCTTGTCATATCAGTCGACCGGCGTAGATATGTTGAATTGTATCCGCTGGCGGACTACTCGTTTTTTTAACCAAGCGTGAGTTGCACCCGCAGCGTACGAGCTCGTGGTAAAATCAAACCTACTGCGAGAATGAATCAAGACCAGTCTGCGGTGTCAGCCTAGTCGCAAGTGCCCAACGGCCTGAGCGCTCGCTCCGGCGGCTTCCTTGCTTCCCGGCCCACCTTCATTGTTTCGTACCGACTTCATTTTGTGACGCGCTCTAACTTACGCCCTCAGCCTTTTCGATTGTCTCGGTATAACTTGAGCTGCGTTCGAAATGAACTTGATCGCGGTTACGCAGCAGCGCGCGCGTTTCATCGTATCCCATTTCGATTAATCCTTGAATGTAATCGGGATCAAGCGCGACATAGGTCATCGCTTCGTACGCCACTTCTTCGCCGAGTTTTTTCTTGAGAAGTTGGAATACGGGCCAGGTCGGTCCTACCGCAGAGATGAATTTTCGCGTTGATTGATTTGCGACATACTTTAGCAAATTTCCAATCGGCTTTTGACAGCGCGATACGAATGTCTCGGGCGGACGAACGCAAAATGTTTCGAAGTCGGCTGGAATTTCCCACGATGGCCGGGTGT
>CAYTAW010000228.1:0-2385 GCA_964435675.1 uncultured Bdellovibrionales bacterium | reverse complement strand
CTTCGCCGAAGTGATCGAGCCACCAATTGCGTCCCGAAACGTCAACGACAATTACCTGTTCAGCGCCAAGACGCGCCGCGGGATCTACCGGCACGTTTTGAGAAATTCCGCCGTCAACTAAACGCACTTTCCCATGTTCGGTATCGAGCTCGACCGGAGGCAATACGGAGGGAAGCGCGGCGGATGCGAAGCCGTGCTTCGCAGTCAGTTGATCGACATAGCAAATTTCGAATGATGCCCCCGCCAGCGTGTCGCGATCAAGTTGATGATCGGTGCTGGCAAACAGTAGCGGCTTGCGCGTTGCGCCCTCAATGGTGGTCATCACGGCAATCGCAGAAAGTCCGGGATGTCTCTTTTCGGGGGCAAGGCCACCATACTGCACTATCGCGCTATCTAAACGATTCATGAGCGGTGACGGATCGAAAATTGCGGTATTAGTTGGTTTCGGGCCAGGAGATAAATACTGAATTACGCCCATGCGGATGGCGCGTAAGAATGCCTGCGAGGGAGATCCTTTGAAGGTATTTCTGAAGGTGCGTTCTCGCCAGAGTAGTTCGAGTTCTTCCACTGAGGCCGAGATATCTTTCTTCAGGCACGCGGCTAAAAGAAGCCCATTCAAGGCGCCGATGCTGCTGCCGACGATTACCTTGATCGATTGGTTGTTATTGGTGAAGTAGGGGATGAGCGCTTTGAGGGCGCCCACCTGATACGCCGCTCGCGATCCGCCCCCAGAAAGCACTATTCCTAGCGGCTTCGCTCCCAAATCGAGCGGCTGACTTATATTGATTGATTTTTCTCCCGGCGCCCGGGGATACCGTTTCATAAATTATTAAAACCTGAGGGCTCGAAGCAACTAACTGTGCGAAAACGCCGAATTATTTTTAGTCAGCGTAACCTTTTCAACAGTATATGCTACTGTCCCTATTCGTAACATCGTCATTTGCGGCAAAAACTCATGAGTTTGTGCTGCTTTATCCATAAGATGTTGATCAGGCGATTTTGGGTGTACGCTGCTCAATTCACTAAAATACCGATTTTACGAACGAAGTGTGGGATGAGCAGTAAACGTATTGCTGGCTCGGCCCGCGGCGTCGCAATATACTTCCCGATCAAAGGGAATTTTGAGCAGAGTTGTAATACGTCGCGCTCAGTATATAGAGTGAGCGCATGATCTTATTTGGCTTATTAGGGATTTATTGTGCGCACTGTAATTGCCGTTGATGGCTTAGCGGGGTCGGGAAAAACGACGCTCGCCCGGCATCTTTCACAGGCAACTGGTTTTATTCATTTAAACACTGGGTTGTTGTATCGGGGAGTCGGGTGGCTGACTCTCCAGTCGGGCGCACCGGAAGATCCTACTGCTCAGTTTTGCGCCGATCTACTCCGCAACCACCTTCTCGAACTGATCGTCGATTCACAGAGCGTCAGCCGTTTGAAAATTGATGGCGAGTTGCGCGGTGATGAGCTTTTGGATCCGCGTGTTTCCGAATATGCGTCCAAGTGCGCATCGCACGACTCGGTGCGTCAGGCGTTAATGGATGCACAGCGAAATGCCTTTGCAGGACTCCCGATGGTTGCCGAAGGCAGGGATATGGGAACGGTGGTGTTCCCGGACGCCGCGCTTAAGTTCTTTATCACAGCAGATCCTGGAGTTCGCGCTTCGCGGCGAATGGCTCAGTTAGAGGCGCAGCGCGGCAAAATGAGTGATTTCGAACTTGTCGCGCTGAAAAGTCAATTAGAACAAGAGATTACCGAGCGTGACCGGCGTGACCAGGAGCGCCCTATATCGCCTACTAAGCCCGCAAAAGATGCGTTAATTCTCGATAATTCTGCGAAAACATTGACGGAGATGGTCGAGGCTATGTATGATGCCGCCTCCGATCGCGGCTTGCTCAAAAAGTAAGCCGGGGCGGAATTGTTTAATTTAACGGTAGCACCGACCCGCGGCCCATGGTGGACGCCCGGAGAAGTGTGAATTTTTTAGGCGCACATTCGCTGCGCTTAATCTGAGAAACAATAAACATGACAGCAACTGACAGCAACGTAGGCGGAAACTCGAAATATTCTCGCGACCCATCGGGCGCATTTGCCGCTGAATTCGAAAAGCTCTTCTCCAAGTCGATGGAGACCTTGAAGCCGGGCAAGATCGTTTCCGGTACGGTAACCTCGCTTAACCGCGAAGTGGCTCACGTAGATATCGGCTTCAAATCCGAGGGCGTAGTTCCGATTGAACAGTTCTATAACGAAGAAGGAAAGCTCGCTGTAAAGATCGGCGATAAGGTCGATGTTTTTATCATCGCGCTTGAAAACGAAGTTGGACAGGTCGTGCTCTCGAAAGAGAAAGCCGATCAGAAGCGCGTTTGGAGCAACGTTGAAGAGATCTTC
>CAYTAW010000227.1:0-6062 GCA_964435675.1 uncultured Bdellovibrionales bacterium | reverse complement strand
ATGAAATACCGACCGCGAAAAAATAGATAAGCAACGGCGCGGAGATATATGCCGAATCACCAAGGAGCGATCCTTTCCGGCGTAAGTACTCGATAATACGCCAGGCTATCAGCGGAATGAACGCGGCATATGCCAAAGAGAGCTTAATCGGTAAGCAAAACGCGCCGATAGCCATAAGCAGTGTTTGGCGCGGCAGGGTGCTGGGTAATTTGAACATTGCTCTAAATTCTAATTGACCTATAGTTAAATAGGTAGCCCTTACCGAGCGCAAGAGGAGTGTAAAATATGTATCATTTCGGATGTTTGATTGCATTTATCGGAGTATTTTCATCAATTGCGAGCGCTTCGCCCCTGGTTCACGACGGAGACCTGAGCCGCGTTCCGCAGGGTGCTACCAGCAAGGACGTGATCACGATAATTGGCGCGCCGATTGATCAGGTTGAGCGTGAAACCAAGCGCCAAATGGTTTGGTACTACGCGCAGGGATCAGTTGTATTTGTCGGTGGGCGGGCGCGTTCGGTCTACCTAAAAGGCTCTGACAACGACAAGTTCCGTGAAGAAGAAAAGAAAAAAATGGAGACGCAAGCCATTGCGGCTAATGCCAAGCCGCAAAGTCCAGTCGAGGATATTTTAACGGAGATTTTGCGTGAAGTTCCCTCAGAACCAGGTAGCGAGGGGGCGGCGGAGCTGAAGTCGTTGGAGATTCAGCGGTAATCCGCCTTCGCCGGGGGGGCTACGGCGGATAGTTTCGGCTTTGGGAATTGAGGCAGCGCTACTTTTTGTTGAAAATATCGACTACTAGCGGAACGGCGTCTCCGTCTTCGGTGAGCACGTCGCCGGATGGCTGGTGATATTCGTCAAAGACGTTTTCGTTGCTCAATGGATTATGCGCGGACGGCGCGGCCTCGGTTGTTTCAATTGCCTTTGTCTGTGTGTTGAGTAGATCCTCTGGGCGGCGCGGATCGAGAACATAGGCGCCGACCTCATCGAGGAACGTGCGCATGGCTTTTTTTAAGTGTATTGGCAGCCGCTCCAGAGGGTTTTTCTCAACCACTGAAATAAGCATGAGCCGTTTTCCCGCTTGATTATCTATTGTTAGCAGTCCGTCGGCTTGCCGATCGTTGGCGTGCGCTTGGATGAATAGATCGTTCCAGCCAGGCGCCAGCATGTCGCGCACCTGGAGTGTAATTTTCGGCCAGCCGTCCGAGTCGGTGATCGTGGTTGCTAGCGAGAAACGGCTGCCGAGCCGAATCTTGCACGCTTCCTGAAGCGCTTTGCGGATGATGGTCAAACCCTGCATGATCGTATGGTATCGTTCATGCGAGGCCTGTGCGCTCGCGCTCTCGGCGCGCTCCTTCTCTTCCAGGCGCTTACTGATGCGGCCTGCAAACGAATCGACAATCGGCGCTACGAGCGAACTCGCGTCATCCTCGGGAGTACTCTGCTCCGCCCGCTCTTTTGAATTTTCCATAGCTTAGTGAAATATCAGACCGCTCACATGATTATCGGTCGATTGTCGTGTTTACTATAGCTGCAGAGTTATCAAAAATACCTGAAGATGCGCGTGCTTAGCCTGTGAGAGCGAGAGGTATGCGGCAGGTCATAGTGGGGACTGGAGCGAAGCGGTCCCTGTGTTTTCCGCGTTAAGCGGCTGTCTCTGAGACGGACGGGCGCTTAGTCTTGCTCGTCGTCGCCGGCACCTTCCTGATTATCGAGATTGAAATCAGCTA
Source organism: uncultured Bdellovibrionales bacterium (assembly GCA_964435675.1). Classification (GTDB taxonomy): domain Bacteria; phylum Bdellovibrionota_C; class UBA2361; order UBA2361; family CAYTAW01; genus CAYTAW01. The sequence goes on along the minus strand of CAYTAW010000227.1, from coordinate 4,332 downwards.
ATCCTTTCTCCGCGAGAAGTTTTGAGGCGGGATTCTTGGCGTTGGCTAGCTTATCTTTAAGCAGCGCTTCAGCTGCCTCTTCGTATGGGATATGGTCTGCGAGTCCGTTGATCATCTGTTGATCGAAGTTCGTGTCGCTAGAGTTTTCAAGGATATCGAAAAAGCGCTTTAGCCCATCAACGCCGTTATTAAGCATCGCTTTGGCTGCAAGGTGTGAGTATGCGTCGCGGCGCTGAACATAATCTTGAAGAAGCGGAAGCGCTTCTTCCTCGGGAATGGTTTCGCCGATTCCGATTCCTTGTGAGTAGTAGCCGTCCGGATCTCCACGCTCAACCGTATGTTTTAAAAGCGTTTCAATTGCCAGTTTTGATCCTTGATTAGTGATTGCCGCAACGGACGCTTCTTTGAGCGTTTGATTATCTGAGCTTAATTGATCGCCCAGATATTTCACGACATCGTCTTTGCCGACGGTCAGTTCGAGCGCTTCGGCATAAATGTCGGCATCGTCACTATTTTTTGAGCTTTTTATCTGATCAACAAGTGATTCGACGTTTTCTATCCGACCCGAAATTGCCAGTACCTCGGCGAAATAGCTGCGCTGTTCCGCAGGCGTATCGGGGGCGCTGACCATCTTGCGTACGTTCGAATAAAGCTGATCGCACCAAGGGCAATCGGCGCCGAGGTCGGTGAACTGCTCAAGCACTAAATCATCATAATCAACCGCTCCTTTCTTGAGCGCGTCGAGCGCGTCATCGGCGGTTTTATAAACTTCGAACGCCGGACGGGCTTCCTGTTCTTCCATTCCTTCGTCCGAGAGATCGCTGTTTTCATCGAGATCGCCTTTACCGAGAAAATCCTTGCGATTAATCGCTACATCGCCGCCGTTGTCTTCGCCGGTCGCGGGGGTTGCTGCCGCTTGAGTGGTCGCCGACGGTTGCTCAGCCGGCTTCGAAAGCATAAACGCGGCTACACCGACACCTACCAATAAGATAACGATAAAGATCTTTTTCATGCTTCCTTTTATATCTCGGGTTTAAACGCCAACCGGCGAGTCCTTTTCTTTTAACCTTGATGGCTTTGATTTTCCAGAGGCGATCTTAAACGTATCGGACGTTCGCTGATAAACGATAGGCACTCTCCGTTCAAGCCACTTTTCCTTTAGGTCATCGCGCCGCGCTGGCGGGGGGCGCGTGCCTTCTGGGCTAATCTCTCCTTGGACGGCACTATTTTTATCGTATTCATCCAAATTATCCATTTTTAAAGGCGCTGAGAGCTTAATCGTCTGATATCCTAGTGTAATCATTGGTTAATTTATCTGGGGCCGACCATTGATCCGTTCAAGATAACCTTCAAACCGGTCGATCCTAGTGCTATGACCACAAGTGCCTCAATTGAACTGCTGCGTAAGGGCAGGGCCTACCGGCTGTTTATCGCTGAATACGGCGAACGCATCTCATTCGCTGAGCAGGTGCTTGATAGTGGTATCGATGCTGAAAGCCAGCGAGATTTGAAGGCGCGTTTTCATATGCTCAAAGGAAGCGCGGGATTTTTTGGGTTTGATCACATTCGGGCCATTGCCGCTGAACTAGAAGATCTTTTTTCGAAACCGCATTCGCTTGACGCTGGAGAAGTCGACTCGGCGCAGCAGCGCATTACCGCGCTGCGCGAATTTCAAGCGCAGATGCCGCCGCCTCAGGGAGGAGAATAGCGATGAGCGATTTGCTAATTTACGCTCCTGAGGCGGAACATTATTTTGAGTTGGAGAAGGCGGGCACCGAAGAAGGCTTTCGAGTGAAGATTATTCAGGAGCTCGAGAAGGCGCAGGAGTGGCTGAAATTGCGTGAATTTGAGGCGCTGCTTGTTGATTCGCGCGTGCCGCTGACCGATCAACAGAAGCTTGCCGACTTGCTCTGGAATAAAAATCCGGTTGCACAGATGATCTCATATTCCTTTGCTGAACGTTCGCTCTCAGAGTCGACGCAGGGGCGGCTTTTTGGCGCGGAAGTGGTTTCCGGCCCGGACACCATTAAAGATATTCGCGAGCTTTTGAAGCCGCTTTCGAAGCCGCGGCCACTTTCAACCGATCAGTTCAACATTCTTGTCGTCGAGGATCTTGATTCGCCGCGTGATATAATTTGCGTCTACCTCGAAAGTCTCGGATATTCACATGTCACCGGCGTGGCGTCGGCGCAAGAAGCGTTAGATTTGCTGCAAAAAGACGCCGAGAAATTTTCTTGCATCGTAACCGATGTGCGAATGCCGCAGATGAGCGGTGCCGAAATGATCAGAAAATTGCGCTCAGATAAGCGCTTCTCGCAGCTGCCGATTGTCGTGCTGACTGCCTATGGGACCGTCGATTGTTTGATTGACTGTCTGCGCAGCGGCGCCAGCGGATTCTTGGTTAAGCCGCCCAAGCGGCTCGATATGGTACGTGAAATGGCGCGCGCAATGCGAATACACGCCAGCGGACGCAATGCGCGCCTGGCTTCGCCTGATGAAGCCGAATACGTGCAGGAGCTGCTCGAGAAAAAGGGCTTCGGCACTTAAATTCCAGCCATTTTACGGCGCCTTGATTGAACGGTGATCGCCGCCGTGATACCCTGTCAGTCATGCGAAAATCCGCTAGTGAACAGGAAATACGGGAACTTTTGAGGCAGCGCCTCCTAATCCTCGACGGGGGAATGGGGACGATGATTCAGACGTACAAGCTCGGCGAAAGTGATTTTCGCAATTCATCTCTCGCCGATCACCACAAGCTGCTTCAGGGGAACAACGACCTGCTGACACTGACCCGGCCTGATGTAATTAAAGCGATACACCGCGCCTATCTCGATTCGGGTTCGGATATCATAGAGACAAATACATTTTCGTCGACATCGATTGCTCAAGCCGATTACGATCTCGAATCGCGCGTCGCCGAGATGAACCGAGCCTCGGTACGTTTGGCGAAAGAGGCCGTTCGTGAAGTAGAGCAGCTCAATCCTTCGCGCCGCTGTTTCGTGGCTGGCGCCCTTGGTCCGACTAATCGCACTGCCTCGCTCTCTCCCGATGTTAATAATCCGGCATTCCGGGCGATCACATTCAAGCAGCTTGAGGAAAGTTATCTCGAGCAGGTGCGCGTACTGGTAGAAGAGAAGGTTGATATCATTTTGGTCGAGACCATCTTTGATACGCTAAACGCCAAGGCCGCGCTTTTTGCTATTGAACGGTGCTTTGACGAATTCGGCGTGCGTCTGCCGGTGATGATATCAGTCACTATTACCGATCAGTCAGGTCGTACGCTTTCTGGACAAACGGCGCAGGCTTTTTGGTACTCGGTGCATCACGCCAGGCCGCTCAGCGTCGGCATCAATTGCGCGCTTGGCGCCAATGAGATGCGCCCATACCTTCAGGAAATAGCGTCGGTTAGCGGGTGCTACATTAGCTGTTATCCGAATGCCGGCCTTCCCAATCCTCTTAGTGAAACGGGCTATGATGAGAAGCCGGAAGATACCGCGCGCATGCTCGGCGCGATGGCGGATGACGGATTGCTGAATATCGTCGGTGGCTGCTGTGGGACCCCGCCGGATCATATCGCGGCCATTCGTGAGCGCGTCTTGAAATCGCCGCCGCGCAATCCTGGGAACGAACGGCCTCTGCTCGCGCTCTCGGGGCTCGAGCCGCTCGTGGTTACGCCCGAGGTGCCGTTTTTATTAATCGGCGAGCGCAGCAATGTTACCGGCTCGCCGAAGTTCCGCAAGTTAATCGAGCAGGATAAATTCGAAGAGGCGCTCGCCATCGCGCGCCAGCAGGTCGAGAATGGCGCAAATATTATTGACGTGAACTTCGACGAAGGGTTGCTCGATTCCGAGGCGTGCATGACGCGTTTCTTGAATTTGATTGCGAGCGAGCCGGATATTTGCCGCGTGCCGATTATGATCGATAGCTCGCGCTGGACGGTGCTCGAAGCCGGATTGCAGTGCGTTCAGGGCAAGGCGATCGTTAACTCGATTAGCTTGAAAGAGGGCGAAGAGAAGTTCAGGGAGCAGGCCAAGACCGTGCAGCGCTACGGCGCGGCGATGGTGGTGATGGCCTTTGACGAGCAGGGGCAAGCGGCAACGCGCAAAGATAAGGTCCGTATCTGTCAGCGCGCGTTCAAGATACTTACCGAGGAGGTCGGCATCGCGCCGCATGATATCATTTTCGATCCAAACGTACTTACGGTTGCGACGGGTATCGAAGAGCATAACTCTTATGCCCTCGACTTCATCGAGGCGGTACGTGAAATCAAGGCAACCTGTCCCGGTTGTTTGACCAGCGGTGGGATTAGCAACGTTTCCTTCTCGTTTCGCG
>CAYTAW010000226.1:2806-6063 GCA_964435675.1 uncultured Bdellovibrionales bacterium | reverse complement strand
GAGAATCTCTGGCTGCGTATCTCCGCCTTCCTCTCGATGCGCGCTCCTAATACCCAGGACACCTACCGAGGCATCATTACCGAATGGTGCCGATTTTTGCAGAGCGAGCCCGGCACGACTGACGCCGCGGCGAAGATTTCCGCGGCTACGGATCTTCACGCCATGGCATACCGCAAATGGCTCGAAGAGCGTCCCGGCGAAACTCCGCGCGCGCTACGCAAGGCCAAGCGCGCGGCGACCACAAGAGCCGTGCATACTGAGCGGCGCACCAAAACCAAAAAGAAAGACGGATATCAAAGCACGCTATCTAATGCGACGATCAGCAAGAAGTTCACAGCGCTTCGGCGTATTTATCGTATGCTTGTATCGTCGAGGTTGGCGCGCGAGAACCCCTTTGACGTCGACAAGGTGCCGCCGCCGCCGGCAAAGTCAGGTCAGAAACGTCCAACGGAGATGATCGACTTCAAGCTGGTAAAGAAGATAGTCAACGGCGCCGTCGACACGACGCCGAAAGGCCTCAGAGACCGCGCCATATTGTCCGTTTTGTTCGGCGCCGGGCTTCGCCGCTCTGAGGTCGTCGCATTGCGTTTAAACGATGTTTGTAAGACCGGTGCTGGAACGGTCTATCTTAAGCTGCGAGCCACCAAGGGTAAGACCGATGCCGAGCAGGCTCTTCCAAAATGGGCGGCCGCCGCTGTAACGCGCTTGGTTCAACAACGGCTAAAGGATGGCGCTGAAGCCGCAGATTTTCTTTTTATAAGCTATCAGGGACAGGGGGGGCGCACCCCTATTCCGCAGCCAATCTCGATTAGCGGCGTTTATTCGCTCTTTAAAGAGTACTGTGAGCGTGCTGGCGCCGGAAAGTTCGTTACCCCGCACTCAGCGCGTGCTACGGCGATTACGAAGCTCCTAAGCGATGGAATACCGCACCGTCAGGTACAGGAATTCTCGCGGCACGCGAGCGTACAAATGGTTGAGGTTTACGATAAGCGCAGGATTTCGGTCGACCAAAATGCGGCAAAGGATCTGGATTTCGACGAATAACGTCTAGCCAACATCCCAATCCAAACGGGCCTGGTCGCAAAGTTGTTCAAGCTTTTGCGCTTGTGATTCATCGCCATGTTCCGCTTCTAGTTTGCGCCAAAGCTCCCAAATAGAGAAAGCGAGCTCCCGCTGGTCTGGATTTTCCTGAGGATTCAAGAGGCCATTGGCAACCCGAAGACGGTTCATGGCGGTACCGTAAGACTCCATCTCGCTATGGTGGAGGGATGTTCTAAACAAGAGCTCCGCACGTTTCTCCGGTTCTAAAGAAGAGTCGCTCAACTTGAGAGCTTCCTCAAACAGGTCGAATGCCACTATCGGTTGATTTTGGGGATCTTCTTCTAGGAGTTTCCCTAAGCGGAGATACATTCTAGCTAAATAAAGGTTGGTAAACGGGGGCTTTTCTTCAAAGCCGTTCAAAAAAGCCTGTGCCAATTTTGTGTACGTGCTGCCCTGCTCTGGCCGCTCTTGGTTGTAATTATATTCAGCAAATAAAATGTAAGTTGTCAGGCGAAGGGAGGACCTGTGCACTCGGTCGTATCGATCTACGAGGCGGAGGAGTTCTATCAAAAGAGTCGATGGGTTAGCAATCAGGGGGTGCGAGCGAGTTTCGCCCTCGGGCCCGTCGTTATAAACCGCTCCAAAGGCGTCGCTTATCGGCTTATCATCGGCATCCTGCCTCTTTGCCGTGGAGATATCAACAAATGCTGAGTAGGCGTGCAAATAAAACTGCCCTACCGTGTTGAAGCCCGCGGTGTCTAGCGAGTTGCTCATAAGGCGCACGATGCGCAGGCCATCGAGAATTATGCGTTCCTGCAAGTGCGGTTCGTCTGCGTTCTTGGCCAACTGAATGGCCCGATTGTAGTACCCGATTACCTGTGTCGGATCAGCGTCAAAGCGGTTGTAACAGCAGTGCGCCATTTCAAGATTCAGCGCGGCGGCCAATGAAGCCTTGCCGCTATTTTCGATTTTAATCTCGAAGAGGTTGAAGGCGGCGACGATTCGCTCGAACTCCAGATCTGAAAATCCCGATGCGCAGTCAGTGAGGCTGCGCCAGGAGCGCAGAAAGGATTCCGTGTCACTTGCCTGCAGCTCAATGCCTGATAGGCGCAGGCGAACGCTTAGCGCATCGTAGGCGATTAGACGCTTTAACGGGACTGGGGTTCCGACAGAGTCCTTGCCCAGCGCCTTTGGATCTTCGGCGATTTCTTCGAAATGCGCCGACAACTGATTGAAGGAGACGATCGCAAACGACCGAGCAATCTCAAGATGTGCCGCTCTATCGGGCTCTGCGATAATCGAGGCGTGATAGTTCGCTAACGCAGCATTAAGAAACGCCGCGCTAAATCCGGAGTAGCTCTCAATCGCATCTGAAACCTGGCGCACGGAAGCTGCGGGCTCGTTCGTTCCGCTCGCCCATCCCGCCATTGTCCTTACTATAGCGCTAATCTCTTCGGTGCCTCCGTCGAAAGGAAAAGCAAAGGGAATCTCGTTCGAAAGCCAAAAACCTATCGAGAGACAGCGATACAATTCCGCTTCATTTCCGGGGTTTGCTCTGACACAGGAATCGACTAACTGGACTGTCTTCAAGAGTTCGGCGGAATACGCCTTCACATCCTCGATGCCTGAGTTAAACTGTTCGAACCAGCTCAATATCATCATTTGCCAGCGCAGGGCCTCGGTGTCGAACCTCCCCGTCTCCCCTTCTAGCTCGATTCGCAGATCGCGCGAAATCTGCAACAACGAGACGCTGCTGCGCCATAAATCGGTCGATCTCTCTGATATTTGTAAAGCGAACTCTTCGAGATGCTCTATCTGATCCTCCTTGGGAAGGCCGGGTCTCGATCGGTACCATTGCGAAATCTCAGTGACTACGGCGGCAATTTCCCCTGCTGACGTCGCGCCATCGAGCTGACCGGAGAACGCCTGATACTGAGCCCATGCGCGAGCGCTGGAAGCCGAATTCAACCCGGAAAGCTGCGGCTCTCCCGTGGTTTCTCGGGATGGTTGGATTCGTGGATCAGAATGAAAGTCGGACATACAACGGAGAACTACAACACCGCTGCGATCCTACCATAGTGAAAAACGCTAATCGACCGTTCCTTGGATACGGGAAAGGTGAATTTCTTCTGATATCACGAGCAATTATCCGGCTACTTTTCAGCAAATCCGCGCAACTTCTTGCTGCGGCTCGGATGGCGCAGTTTCCGAAGCGC
>CAYTAW010000226.1:0-2796 GCA_964435675.1 uncultured Bdellovibrionales bacterium | reverse complement strand
GCCTCGATCTGACGGATACGCTCACGGGTGACGTCGAAGTTTTGCCCCACTTCCTCGAGCGTGTGATCGCTCTTTTCGCCGATACCGAAGCGCATGCGCAGCACTTTCTCTTCGCGCGGAGTTAGCGTAGCGAGTACTTTGCGGGTTTGCTCCTGTAAATTCATGTTAACCACCGCGTTCGCCGGCGAGACGACGCGCTTGTCTTCAATGAAATCCCCAAGATGAGAATCTTCCTCTTCACCAATGGGCGTTTCGAGAGAGATCGGTTCTTTGGCGATCTTTAGCACTTTACGAACTTTATCCAGCGGGATCTCCATCTTCTCGGCGATCTCCTCCGGAGTCGGCTCGCGTCCGAGATCTTGCACAAGCTGGCGCGAGGTGCGCACGAGCTTGTTGATTGTTTCGATCATATGCACCGGGATACGAATGATGCGGGCTTGGTCTGCGATAGCGCGAGTGATCGCTTGTCGGATCCACCATGTCGCGTACGTGGAGAATTTATAACCGCGCTGGTATTCGAATTTATCGACGGCTTTCATCAAACCGATGTTCCCTTCTTGGATTAAGTCAAGGAACTGCAATCCGCGGTTGGTGTACTTCTTGGCGATTGAGACAACTAGTCGCAAGTTTGCCTCAACGAGCTCGCGCTTGGCTTCATATGCACGAACTTCACCGTCCTGAAGACGCTCAACCGACGCGATGAAATCTTTGAATGAAAGCAGCGCCTGTTTCTCGACATCGAGGCAGCCGTCGTGAATCTTTGAAAGCGCGATTCCTAAATCACGCCCCTCGGCAGCCCTCAGTTTAAATTTTCGACAGGCGCGTTTAAACGCGAGCTGATTATTTGAAAGAAGATCGGGTGTTGCCGCGAGAAGTTCGTCAACCTTGCCACCAAACTTCTTCTCCACGAGCGCGATTTCTTTCTCTAGCTGCCTCGCCTCTTGATACTTAGCCTTGAGCTGCGCGCTCATTTTTGCGAACTGCTTGGCGTTCAGACTCAGCGCCTCGATTTTATCGCAATTGCGTTCGAGCAACTTCCGGTACTTCCGTTCTAGCTCCGGCAGCGTCTTTTTGCCGCCGCTACGAGCGATTTGAAGTTGTTCGAAATGCTTCTCGATGTCGCGGAATGCCTTGCGATACAACGCAGAGCGCTTTAAAAACTTCTTTTTTTGCGCTTCTTCTTCAGCGTCTACCTGAGGCTTCTCCGGCTCATCCGGAACTTCGTTGCCGTCTTCATCCTCAGTCGGACGGCGGCGCTCCTCTTCTTCCTCTTCCTCCTCCTCGTCTTTTTCCTCGGTTTCTTCCTCGATGAAAAGATCGCGAAGACGGACCTCGCCGTTCTTCACTCCCTCGAACAGAGCGAGCACGTACGCCAGGGAGAGCGGCTGACGGAGTAGTTCTCCACGGGCCACCTTAAGTCCCGATTCGATCTTTTTGGCGATAACCACTTCGCCTTCACGCGTAAGCAAGCTAACATTTCCCATTTCGCGCAAGTACATGCGAACGGGATCGCCGCTTTTTGCGAGCGCTGAATCTTCATGGTCTTCGCTTGACGGCGCTGGGCTACCATCTTCGCCATCTTCGCCAAACTTATCACCGCCTTTTTCAACGATGTCGATATCATGCTCGCCGAACATGTCGATTACATCTTCGATCTGCTCCTCAGAGACATAATCCGATTCGAGCGCTTCGTTCAGATCGCTGATAGTCAAATAACCTTTCTCTTTTCCGAGATCGAGCAGGCGGCTCATCTCGCTCGAGTCGCCGCTGGCTTCACCGCTGTCGTCATCACCAAGATCGATGTCGTGATACCCGTTCTTTCCTTCGCCCATCGCTTCCGACGGAATGCGAATCTTCTTAGAAGCTTTGCGATAGATTGCCGGCTCTGTCTCAGCTGCGTTTTTCGAATCAGGCGTCTCGCCCTGTGCCTCGCGATTGCGGCGCTTCTTATCAAGGACGTTTTTGATTGAAGTCATGCGCGCGCTGCGCTCTTCTGCGCCAAGTTTTTTGACCGGAATTTTCTTTTTTTGGAGATCCTTATCTTTTTCCTTGATCCGCTGAGTTGTCAGCTTCTTTTTTGCGAGCCCCGCCTTAGGTAACACGCGCGCCTGCTTGGACGATGTTGGACGGTGTGAACTCTTGAGGATTACTTTCTTTTTTTTCAGCACTTTCTTAGTCAGTGTTTTCTTAATTCGCCGCTTGGTACTCACTGAAAGGCTCCGTAGGAAACAAAAATCTGGATAAAGGAGTTTAGCCGGATTAAATAGGATGGTCTATACCGAGAGAAAGGGAAAGTGAAATATTTCGAGCATTTTGGCCTGATTCTCGACAGGGCAATTGTTTGTCAGGGTTCGCGCCTAGCAGGTCTTGACAAAAAAACAAGAAAAATAATCCCCTGCAAAATCAGGTAGTTGGTGATGTCTTATTGAACTCGCGCAGACGGCGCTCGAGCGTTAAACGTTTCTGGTGCATGAGCAGGCGCTCGTTTTCATCCCTAACCGTCTCGAGCAGCGTCTGTAGTTCGGCGATCTCGGCTCGAATCAGCTGTTTTCCGCGAATGAATTGGACGCACTCCTCGAAGTTGCGCATCGGATTGGCTCCATATACGGCAGCGATTGCGTGCGCCTCCTTCCAATGGTTGAGCCACGATGCGCCAAAGCTTTGCAGCAGCTCGCGAGTGGCGCTTTTCCGCTCATTCTCGTCGAGCGAATCCTTGATCAATATTTCCCGGAATGCAGTAACAAAACGGAGAACGGCCGGATGAAGCGCTTCGCACACGAGAGCGTCGTGCAATAT
>CAYTAW010000225.1:5576-6075 GCA_964435675.1 uncultured Bdellovibrionales bacterium | reverse complement strand
GTGTCGGATAACATCGGAGCACGGGAGGAAAGAACCGCTTTCTGAACCGGCTGAGACCAATCACCACCTTGACCCGGATCTCTCTTCTGCTCAAAAAGCGAATCTACGTCGCTCCAAAGCTCCACACAATGATCTCGAATTTGAATGCCTCTCGTGAGAAAAGCATCGATAGGAATTTTATCCACCAAATCTACCACACCTTGAAGATCGGCCTCGTTTCGAATCCTGGCGATCTCTCCATTTACATTTTTGATGTGCTCAAGATACCTGGCGGGAGCAATACTGCGCGGACACCTAAAAGGAGCCTCTTCACTCTCACCATGGAATAACTCGAATGACAATTGAATCGAAGCTTCAGTGCGAAACTCGCATCCGGGAATAGCTGAAAGGGCCTTAAAATTAGCGGATCGAAAGATCACTTCCTCTATCAATAGATGCTGCGGAACCAACTGATGAAAGTGTGCTCTCAAAAAGAACGGTAGCTCGTCTCGATTAGTTG
>CAYTAW010000225.1:0-5566 GCA_964435675.1 uncultured Bdellovibrionales bacterium | reverse complement strand
GGCTCCATTCATGAACAGGCAACCCTACCAATCCATACTTAATTGCTTTCTCGACGCACGCAGGATTTGTGAACCTCACCATCTCCTGACTTAAAGGAAGTAAAGCCTGACCTTCAAAACAGAGATTTGCAAGATTGGAAACAGTTGAACTCGCGAGCGTGGTTAATAAGAAGTCCCGACGAGTTACGCCGTCGCCTTGTCCAACTGAATGCTGCTGATTAGTCATACTGGAGAACTGAATAGTTCGTAAGCCAGTTTGCTCGTGCGATGAATTCGACACTCAAAAGCATCCTGGCGAAAACGGCAGCGTATCACACAGTAACGAAAAAGTAGCCGAAAAAGAGCCGCAGCTTACATTTCTAGAGAATTTGCCAGGGAAGACTAGATCTGTCTCTGAGACCTCAATAGATGCCTGCGTGGTTCAAATAATGACTGAAAAGCCTCACGCACGACGATATCGACAGACTAAAAATACGATTGAACCCAGTGCCCGGCAGGCCTACGAATCAAGATCATTCGTTAACGACGCCGCCAAGTCCCGAGTATCAAGACCGATCACTGAAAGAAGTAGAACTGCCAACGAGGTTTAAACCGCACGGACTCCTGACATCCGGTGAATAATGACTGAGGTGCACGACCCCGCAGTCTCAACTATTTTTGCCTGCGTCTCGCTGAAAAATTGGGAACCGTTCGGAACGGCACGGGATCACTGCGATGGCAGCTCTCCCTGTGCCGATATCTGCTTTAGTCTGGTAACTAGGGCTGTAAGCGAAAGCCCGGCATCATCTGCCACCTGATTAGCGAGGCTCGACCGGGCGATGCCGGGGATTATTCTGTGGGTAGCACGATCTCCGATCACTTCCAGTTGAAAATAGCCGACGCCGGGTACCTGTTCAGCGGCAAGCTCCTGCGCGACCTCGAACTTATGGGAAATAATAACCGCCGAACTTCCTATCACCAAAAGCGGCGTTACAATGCGATCCCTGGTAATTCGATTACTCTCGGTAGACGAAGTGCCCTTTGCTGGTTCGTCGATCAAAAGTAACGAGTGAGGGCTGGCACTCATGATTATGCCTGCAGTTTCTCCAAGGCTGGTTTCGAGATCTCCCCCCTTGTCTACAATCGTTTCGAAAGTTCGCGACTGATAAACAATCTCATCTGCGACTCCAATCTCTGCACTTTGGCAGAAGACCGGACCACCATTCTGCGCAAGGGATTGAGTATAGGAAATTGTCTTTCCTGTTCTGGTTTTGCCAGCGCTGTTTGGACCCGTAATAAAGGTCACCGAATTATCCAAAATTTCAACATCGACTGGCACAAAGCCGGCGTTATTCCGTTCACTCGGACAAATCATACCCCTAACATTAAAGCAGTGGTTGCTGCCTCGAATTAATTTCGGGAAGATGGCTCCATGATGCGACTGAGTAAGCTCAGCATACGCAAGCAGCTCTCCCATACGCCCTGCCGCCTCAAGAGCGATCCAGAATCGGGGTTCCCGAAAAAGCTGCCGGAGCATTGGTTGTATAACTCCCGTATTATCCGAATTGGTGCGGTAGAAAGCACCGATAAACGTGGTCAACAATCCACCTGCCAATCCTCCCAATACCGTTGCCGCACCTTCCCAACCGACAAGAAATGTCGATGCCCCCGCAAAAGCGGAAAGTCCCGCGATACAGCCGATCAAGGTCTGCTGAACCTCGCTCATCGGGAAAGGATAGAATTTTCTCTTCGCACCGGAATCTCTTTCAACATCGAGGACGGCAATCCCGGTATTTTTTTTCTCGATACCCTGGGTCACATAGCGAAAATTAGTTGTGTCTTCCAGCGCAAGGACTCTCTCCTGAAGGATTTTCAAATAGGGTGACCCTGATTCAGGCATGTCCTTTACCGCCTGAGTCAGGGCAGGCAATCCCTCATTCATCAGCTGATAACTCGTATAAGGATCAGAGCCGTACCGCAGGCAGTTGTCCCAGGTAGGCATATTCTGCTCAAACTGCCTCAGAACTGAAGTAAGATTACGAACAGATTCCCGCAGCGCTGAATTTTCGGAAATTTCTCTTACCGCATCCTGCCTGGCTTGAGCCACCGTAACGGAACGCGGAGGATGAAGGAGTGACTGCTCGACAATCTGCCTGACCAGCATTGGCATTTCAAAGTCAAAGCAGCGTTTAAAGAAAATTCGCATATCCAAATTGGCAATCGTTCGTTCGCTCATTATCCGTTCGCCTGGCGACACTGCTTTAGCAATTACCGGAACCTGGCGCTCGACACGAACACCGTCAAAAATCTCACGAAAGTGGTGGGTGAATCCCCCTTCGCTATTACCCGGCTCTATCGGGCGACCAATTCGGGAATTAAGGTAATCCGTGCACGCAGAAGCGACCTCATCCGCGTTTGCATGCGGAGTCGAGGCACTCAGCTGCGCCGCAGAGGATCGGACAAAACGTGGAAATTGCGCCAGAGAAAGTGGGAAGTCTGCTTCCTTTGAATCGGTTACTCGATCACAATCAACTGCAAGCCCAGTAATCGAAGCCGGGGTATGGGATTTATGCATGGCCAAATCTCTATTATTGCCAATGATATATATCGAAGAGGGGCCAGAAGAAACATCGTTATATCACCCGCTCGTTGAAATTTCAATTTTTAGTGGTTTTAGGGGAAAATTTCGAAATAACAACATGAATCGGCATTTGCAAAAAGCAAGAATTTTGGTTCTCGTCTCGGCCTCCCGGCCACAAAATTTACACCGCCTCTGCAAGACAAAGTCTAAAAAATCAGCCGGGTCCTGGAGCCCCCTTCTGCTGGCAGAATTTCTCTCATATGGATGCTCTCAGCTTACTAAAGAGGGCTTAATTCCGTCGGGTGAAATTGAGCAGTTCCGCCACAGCCAAAGGAACAGCCTAAAAATTGTGCGCTTCGCCCAAAGCACCGTCTTCTACTCGCTGATTCACAGTAGTCAATAACTGCGCCAAGCTGAATTGAGACTTGAGCGTACCATCTGCGATGACTCCGCGCTCTTTAAGAGCAGCAACCTGTTCTCGATAGAAAGTAAGGTTACTCGAATAGACAATCTGTAGGGCGACCTCATCCCGACGGCCGACTGCTCGCAAAATAGAATCAATTGACTCCACGAGATCGAGACCCGTCTCGCCGCGACCATCCCCTGAGAGCTCGATGTCGGAAATGAGTACTCGCGGTAGAGGCGCTCCCGATTTCACAGCCGAATGGATGGCGAGGCGAGCCGAATGCACATCAGTAAAAAAATGAGGCGTAGTCTTTAAATTATCCGCGGAAAAAAAAGAGGCGCCGGTGATGTGCTGCAGCTCCACAAAGAGCATATGATGCAGAGGATTATCCTCGACTATCATGAATGAGGTTGGTTCGATGAGCTGGGGAAGCGATTCTCTCATGTGGAACGAGCTGCGTCGGTCAATCCCACTCGACAGGAGCAAGCGCACTTCAAACACGAGATTGTCGGTAGTATGCCCTCTGTCGGTGAAAAAGCGATACTTTTGTTGGCTAAAGAGTTCATCAAAGTCGGGCACCACTTTCTCCAGTTCGTCGACCTTCTCGATGATCCGACGTTCTATTAGAGAACATACCAGAGCTCCATCGAGGGTGAGACCGGCACCGAGCTCGTCGAGCTCTTTCCAGGCAACTTCGGGATCTATGTATAGCGACGCGAACTGCCCCTTGGGGTCAATCTTAGGCCATATTTCTGGATTCATGAATCTAGAGTAGCCCGAACGGTACGCTACTGACGCAACCAAATCGAAAAATGCAACATCCGAATCCGCTAATGCACTGCGGAACTGAGACAGCTCGTCGATAATCAAATCGTGAATCCACCGGTGCGTTACGACGCGACGAATCTCATTTCCAAGTCGATTGGCGGTGAAAAAGAGGAGATCTTCACGCGCGAACTGTGTGTCACTAAATTTTGCATCATCAACAAATTCGTGGAGTAGCGGTAGCGCGCCTATGCGCCAATTGTCTGATGACTCAGATAGCGAAGAGCCACTTAGGCCATTCAACGCATCGAAAAGCGGGGCCACTTCAGCACCGAATTTCGTGTCTCTCGTAAGAGGAAATTCCGATGGGAAAGGGGTTTGGGAGGGGGAAATAGGAGGCATTATAAATCATTTCCTGAAGTGATTCTTTAGTCAAAAAAAAATTCAAAGATCCAAGCGCACCGTGCAAAGGCACCATTCATTCAAGATAGCTTCTTAAAATAGAGCTATTCTGAAGGTCGATTTAAAGGATGTATCGGTTACATCAAACATTTCTGATCGCTTTTTGGCTGCTATAGCACGGCTTATTTTTAATCTGCAGAGGGGCCACTCGGGATCTTAAATTAATTCAATAAAACGTAAGGATAAATTATTGAGATCTCAACTATCAATTCGGAATGAAAACGGCATGAAGCCCTTTACCGCGATTTTACTATTCCGGGCCTACTAGGGTAGAGTCGAATTTAGTGGCTTATTCTTGGACCAGTAAATGGCTAGTTTATTTTCTGTACTATCTGCGTTTCTCAAGATAAGGCCGAAAGGTTTTTAAAGCGTACGCCCTAATCGATTGGGGCATCTCAGCTATTAAACAGGGGCGATGAGAAAGTGAGACAGACTTTAGGGAACGTACTAAAACTATGAATCCAACTGCAGCGCTGTGACCACTACTGACTAATCGGGACTCTCTGAACTGCAATATGGTCTACATTAATCTTGTGAACCAATTTGTTATCATTGGGATCGGGCCGATAACCCGTAACGGTTATCTTATCACCGACCTCAATTCCCGCCGCCAAGCTTGCTGCCGCTCGCGTGTTTGAATCGTCGCTGCAGAAACTGCATTGCTCCGGAACTACAATAAAACGCTGACCGTTATCAGTCAGCATCTCAAAACGGTACGGTGCAAAATGCTGAAGCTTTACTGTTTCAGGGGCCGTCATCCCCCCCGGCGAACGCTCCAATTCCACGGCTCCTGGTCTATCATAAGGGTCACCAAACTCCTTGGTTACGACACCGTGGATAGGCTCCTCTTCTAGCGGTTTCGGGGTATCGCGACACCCCACTGCTGCTGTAAATGATAGCGCAGAAAGTGCGAGGACTGATTCTATAACTCGAGAACTTTTCGCGTACATGAAAACTCCTAATTAAACGCTAAAATATAATTTATAAACAACCATGCGTTAAAGCGCTCTCATTCCGAGGGTCGGCAGAGGCAATTGCATCTTTTTTATTGCGGTGTGGATGAGCTGGCCCCGGAGTCATAAAAGAAATTTAAAACATGTTTGGTAAATTTCCTTGTCGCTAGCAGAATCAGCATAGAACCGGTGCTTATGGACCGGCTAATATCCCCTTAATTATGTCGTCCCTTGATCCGAAAAGGTTACAGTGCGTTATTAATTAGTAACCTCTAGGGGCACTACTGTTGCGCTTGGATGATAGTTCGGACAATCAGAGTAAGAATAGTAGATGGTATCCTACCTCGGTATGTAGGAAAAAAATGAAACAAGGTAGCGATGGACTTCGTAAATTTACGCCTGGGCAGAAGAATTAGATTT
>CAYTAW010000224.1:0-6078 GCA_964435675.1 uncultured Bdellovibrionales bacterium | reverse complement strand
CATCTACCACACGCGCGCCTATAGGAAGAGCGCGTTCGCTTTCCACCAGCAGCTGGAAGCTCTTCAAGCCCTTTTCACCTTCTCCGTTGGCTACTTTCTGCTTTGGAGCGAGATCAAGCACTGTCCCTTCTGCGCGCGTGCAGGCGGCAACCAGCGTGAAATCGCGCGAAACGTCGCCGATGCCAAGCAGGAACGATATCGGGAGATCGGAAAGCAATACATCACGTGCTGAATCGATCAGCACTTGATTTTGCTCTCGCTGATAAAACCACATCGTATTATCCGCAAAGATAAATTGCTGCGTTTCCGGCTCTTTGTAATCCCAGCGCATCTTTCCCGGGCGGGAAAAAGTCACCACACCGCTGCTCATTTCGGAAACTTCGAGCGCCTGTAGGAAAGAATCCTGAAGAAATTCGGCTTTAAGTGTATTAACGCCGCGATATGCGTTTTGCATACGCTGTTGCAGCGCTGTGCCAGCGGAGGCAGGTATCGACTTTTGGCCGGCGCAGCTGACTATATCCTCCGCGCGCACGGAAGACACACCGGAAGCCAGCGCGACGATCGCGATCATTATGGATATCGTTTTTACGAACATAAGAAAGATCAGAGATTTCTTAATTTTTCAGAATACAAGATAGCGAATCCTTTGGCAAATTACGCCTCAAACCCCTGACGAAGGGTTGCAATTTGCCCGTGCCGTAGGTAATCAGCTTCCGGCTGTCATTTAAGACCAATACCTTCAATAAATGCCGGCCGCTGTCTGAGGTCTGTCGATCCAGCGACTCATCACCCGCCCTTCTACAGCTAACCAGCGGACAGAGAAAGGAGCAAAGGTGCTACATTTTAAGTTCACTGCGGATGTACAGTATCAGCGAATCATGCAAAGCCGATTTTGCTCCCGGATTAGCGACCCACTGAATGTCGGGTGTCAAGGCAAATGAGGGTGTAACAATAGCCCGGTAGCTCAACTCCAGCACCCGTTCATTCCCCTCGTATCCTGGATTATTTGTGCGCAATACCGAACCTGTTTCGGCCATGGCAAATCCAAGCGCCAAGATATCTTCTTCCCGGTTTTCGAATAGCCCCTGATAGCGAAAGCCCGCGCCGAAGTACCATGAATTGAAATTGCGATCAGGCTTAGCCCATGCGACCTGAGCGAACGTTCCCAACCCCTCGGTTTCGCTCCCTTCCTCGCGCCACAGCTCTTGTTCGCCGAGAATGTACGCGCCGGTGTTGCTGACTTTAGTATCACCTTCGAAATCGGTATAGGTTCCAGAATTTTCCCATGCGCCAATTACATATTTTCCGTGATACTCGTCGGTCGTTTCCTCCGGCTCATATCCCGTTTCGACAATCGCGTACGCGCCGTCATCGGCATTGATACCATAATCCATTCCCCTGCCGTGACGCAGGCTGGCGGGTTTGCCATCGTAGACACCGGCGCGAATCATATATTCGTCGCTAAAGTGCCGGTGGTAGCGGATTCCCAACCCGGTAAATGGATAAAACGAATACGGAAGTTGAGTAATCGTCGCGGGTGTGAAAAACGAACTGTTAACGAAGACAAAACCATAATTGAGCACGGCAAACTCTGTGGTGAAATCGTGAATGCCGATCAACAAGCTCGATTCTCTGTGCTCGAAATATTGCTGATAGTATGCTTGATAGAGTTCAATCGTATCGAATGAATCAATGCTGCTTGTAAATTGATAGTCACCAACCGCAAGCGACGGCCTGCGTCCATACACGGCGATTCCATCGAGAGCGAAGCGTCCATCTTGCCACCACCCCAGTTTTTCGGTGTCGGCGGCCCCCATCAAAATTAAATTTCCGACGACGCCCACGCCGCGATAATTTCCGCCACGTACGTTCGCCCAGGCGTCGTTCACCAGGAGCCCATCGAGCGTTAACGCTTTTTCTCCGGCGTGGTTGACATCCTGCATTTCATATTCTGAGTGGCGGACTTCAACCGCCTGCGCCGCGGCTGGGCGCGGTGATAGCACATGCAACGCCGCAACGAGCGCAACGGCACCGGGAAGTATCTTAGTGGACATCCATTTGATGGGATTACTGCAACAACTCATAAGCCCCATGCACCGCGTGGTACTACATAAGCGCGGAAACGCCGTTACCATACCATGTGGTGGGTGAGTTTCGCTAATTTGCTAGCTGCGCTCTGCCGCTGAACGATTCGAGCCCGTCGTGCACTTCAACACCTTCATCTGTTTCGCGAATCTTTTCGGCGACTTCGTTTGATACTTCTTTGGCTTCGCGATACTCGCGAATTTTCTCCGACGCGAGCGCGCCCCGTTTTCCTTTTACAGAAGTGACGACTGCGTCTGAAAGCGCTTTTGCGGCCGCCGGATTAGTCGAAACTACTCCGGATGCAAACTGT
Source organism: uncultured Bdellovibrionales bacterium (assembly GCA_964435675.1). Taxonomy (GTDB): domain Bacteria; phylum Bdellovibrionota_C; class UBA2361; order UBA2361; family CAYTAW01; genus CAYTAW01. The sequence goes on along the minus strand of CAYTAW010000224.1, from coordinate 3,683 downwards.
GAAGACCTTTGCGCTGATTGTGCGGCTCCGGTTTTAATCTGTTGATATCCAGAGCGCGGGGGAACAAATCCATTAATTACTTTGACCGACATAACATCATCCTTGCGTTATGAAGAAGGACTGGGAGCGGTCACCCTTCTTTCGTACATCACTAGCTAAGGGTATCGGACGAGCCGCGCCGCGGCTTAATCATTGGGCGCAATTTATCCAAAAAAAATGGTATTTTCGTGTGGGTTATCGAGGAACTACTTAGCCCCGTTTCCGAAAATGACGGCGGGAATCGTAAGAAAAATTAGTAGAAAATCACGGCGCAAAGACCAATTATCGATATAATCCAGGTCTAATTTTACCCAATTTTCGAAGTCATTGATTTTATTGCGCCCACTGACCTGCCAGGTACAGGTCAGTCCGGGCCTCATCGAGAGGCGGCGCCGGTCGCGCCGCTCATAGAGCGACACCTCGCCCGGTATTGGCGGACGGGGGCCGACAAGGCTCATGTCGCCGCGCAAAACGTTAAAAAGCTGCGGAAGCTCGTCTAAGCTATAGCGGCGCAAAAGCTTACCGAGCGGCGTAACGCGCGGATCGTCACTCATCTTAAAAACGGGCCCCGACATTTCATTGAATTCACGAAGTTCATCGAGCTGCTGCTCGGCGCCTTGATGCATCGAACGAAATTTGTAGAGGTCGAATAGCCGACCATTTAAGCCAACACGCCGTTGTTTGTATATTACGGGGCCTATGGACGTGCCGCGCACTAATAGCCCAATCAATAAAAAGATCGGCGCGAGCAGCACCAGCAGCGCACCCGAAACGGCGACGTCGAGCACGCGTTTCACGCCTAGCTCCCAGCGGTCGCCCGGAGGCGTCTGGTAGTGTATCAATGGCATAGAACCGAAATAGCTGATGCCTGATTTTACCATTCCCATGCTGAAAAGATCGGCGGCAATCGTAGTGCGAATTCCCTGTTCCGAGCAGCGGAACATCATTTCCTGCACTTGGGGCATTACTTCGATTACATCGGTGAAAATCAGCTCATCGATCGCGTAGTCCTTGAGCGCGCGGTCAAGCGATTCGACGCCCCAGATAATGCGCCGGGAGATACGATTGGGAAATGTACGCAGGTGATCGCGAAACGCTTTGACTTCGTTGCTTTGGCGATCATCTTCGGCTAACGAGGCGAATCCGCGGATGCGAATTCCGAGCTCCATGCGTTGTACTATCTCACCGGCAATGCGCAGCGCCTGATCTCCCGTGCCGCAAATTATTACGTTACGAAAATTCTTTCCGCTGCGCCGCAAAAAGCGGAGCACGCTCAGCGCCACATAGCGCTCGGCGGTAAGAGTCAATCCGACCAGGACGCAAAAGAGCGCGATAAAGCTTCGACTGAGATCGATTTTCAGGGTAAACAGCACAGCGGCGAGGAAGAAAAATACCAAACCCGAAACGGCTATCGAAAGCGCGAGCAGCTGCACCGGGGTGCTGAATCGCATACTGCTATACGCGCCGAAAAAATTAAGAAGCACCGTGTAGCTGATAAGCGAGGCGAGCAGCACGATTACATAATCCTTCAGTGGGGCGAGCGCCGGCCCCTCAAAGGGCAGTCCGAGCGAAAAATGGGCGTCCCAATAGAGAAGCGAGGCGCGGCCATAGTAGGCTAGAAAAAAGCAGGCGATGATGATCAGCGTGTCGCCGATTCGCTCAATTCGCGATATTAGACGCCAATTCTGCTTTAACATGCGCTCTCTGCTTATCCTGAACTGCGCGGAAATGCCCGCTCAAATTTGTAATATTTCAGCCGCGGCTGCCCAAGTAATTGCAATGATTATTATATATTTTGCGGTGTAATAGAGCCCCGGCCATCCTCGCGCGTCATCATATCACCTGTATGAAACTGAGGCCACAATACTTAAATGAAATAGCAAATACGCCGGATTTACCGTCTGTTTCGGTCTGCTTTCAAGACCGTGAAATAGGTGCCCTTTTTGCCGCTCTGCTCGTCTCGCGCGGGGTAACGCCGTTAATTACTGAGTGCCCGGCCTGCGCTGCCGAGGGGACAAAAATCGTCACCGAACCTTGTTTCTTCCCTGACTTAACCGCGGAACAAATTAAGTACTGCCTCGTTGTCGGCCCAAAGAAGTCGCTCAAATCCATCAAGGCTCGCTGCCTTGAGCAGCCATTGACTGAAGATGGTGTTGAAAGCGCTTTAGAATATTTGTCGCTTCCAATCCCACCGGGATAAGCGTTGATCAACAGTCGCAGGAACAATTGCCGGCGACAAAATAGTGCAAACATTGTCGCCGATTCAAAATTCAAAGGCTATTGGGCGCGAGTTAGTGAAATTGCCGATACCGACTATTCTCCCCCTTCATCGAAAGGCATCTTCTGATCGCATTTCGCGAGGAACGATATAATTTCGGCGATTACAGTAGCCGCTTCTTCAGGCAGCACCTGCGTGCTTGCTTCATTTGGATTTTCGGGGCTTGTTTTCAAGTTATTCCTTGCCGTTTTTCAACTGCTGCTTACGCAGCTCTTTCGGAAGCCTCCAGCCGCCTGGTTTTGGCTGGTCTTCGTTGCCGAAGAGCAGCGTGTTTGAACGTTCATAATCGAAAAGTGCGTCAATGAAATTCATCGTCGCTCTGGTCGAGTATTCGCTGATAAAAAAGTTCAATGAGCGTTTCGAATGTCCGAGCGCGCGCCGCAAATCACGATCGACTGGGCCCATATTATCGCCATTGTCGATAAAGATCTGGCGAATTGTCGCGCTCAATTCTTCCGCGCTCGTCGTATCGTCCCAAGCCAATTCTTCGATACGTCGGTGAGCCCTACTGCGCTTCGATTCGCGAAGCACAATAAACCGCGCGATAAAGGCGGTGCGCCGCGCACGAATTACCCCCGGATCGCTCTCCGGAATATTTACCGTTACGCCTACTGGTTGAACTTGTTCTACAGAACTCTCCATGGTTACCACCTTTAAAAACAACAACAAGAGATTCACATGGAGCGGTCAGATAAAGAGTTGCACGCCTCGACTGGTGAACGCTCTATCTGCTTTAAGAGTTGTCGACAGCGGCGATCCGAAACTTTAATGGTTTTTCTTAGCGTCAGGTGATTAATAATCGCACAGATTCGAACTATATCGCGCAGCCGTAGCTATCTCGAAATTCTCGCTTGTTAGCCAACGATTGAAAGATTCAGCGGCGTGCTAGGTGGCCGGTTTTTTTGCAGAACTTACCCGAGCCACCTCGAGGTACGAGTCATAGCGCGAAGTTACTGAGGTTCTGACGGCAATCAACAGCTTAGTTATGCTGGCCGCTATCTCCCGCGCACTACTGATCTGCTCGACGCTCAACGGCGTGCCTTTATCTGCATGCGAATGGCTGACAGCGATTGGTACTTCGACCGCTTCAGCAGGTTTCGCGGGCTCCCGATACGCCGAAGGCATCCACGTCGGCGCGCCCACGAGATAGCCGAGGCCTCTCGCAAGTCGCGAACCCCAACTATGAAAATGTGCCAGGTTTCCACCATGCGCTTCGTCCAACATTCGTTGATCCTGTTCCTTAGCAAGAGCCGCTCCTAACTCGGTCCGCGCCGTGATGATGGTAAAGGCCAATTGCTCGCTACCCCTTTCGCGCCCTATAAGCGCAAAATTCACCTCATGCTCCGACTGCTGAGCAACATTGACT
>CAYTAW010000223.1:0-6135 GCA_964435675.1 uncultured Bdellovibrionales bacterium | reverse complement strand
GCTCAGTACGCAGCAGCTCGGCCCGCATTGAAGCAATCTGCTCCTGAACCTGCGCGGAGAATTCAACCTCTCCCATCAATGCTTCAAGCTTGGCTAAAGAATCTTTGATCTGCGTTTGTAGCGCTTCATTTTTCGATTTTAACTCTTTTTCTTTCTTCTGGAGAATTTTCAGCTCTTCATTGGTTTCAATTCCGCTCGCCTCAAGTTCGCGCTCAATCTCCTCAAGCTCACGCAGACGGCCCTCCACCGTTTCCAATTCGGCCTGCGATATGGTGGTGCGGCCACGCTCAGCACGCAGCGCTTCCTGGACGACGATTATTTCACCAACAAGACGGCGCACTTCCTGCAGCGGAACCAAATTCTCGACGCACGCGCTGATCTGCTCAACCAGAGAGCGGCGCTCCGCCGTTTCAGCAGATAGAGAAGTAATAAGCTGGCCAGAACCGCCTTTTAGGTGCGACAAAAAGTAGTATCCGCCGGCCACCAAGAGCAGCGCTTCGATAATTCCTACCACTAATAAAATAACAAGACTCATTGCTTTACCCTTACTCTCCGGCTTCTACAGCCGGCGATTCCTCCGCTTGTCCCGGCTCCGGGGCGATTGCTTTTGCCGACGGCGAAGCTGAAAGATCCACGCTACCCGCCTCATCCGAAGCTCCAGCAAAACGGGGATCATTTAAATCTAGAGTCGTTAAATTGAGCTTCTCCTGCATTCCCGCCAACGCGAGGCGCACCGGCTCGAGCGGCGGCATCTCAGGAAGCTCGAAGGAACCGCCGGCAATTATCTTTTTCAAGTAAAAGATAATGCCCACAGCGCATAGCAGGTTGGTTATCGAGATAATTGCCAGTCCAGTCAGCGGGAAACGCTCTTCCTCCACCGGTTTCTCGACAATTAATACTTCGGTAACGTCTTCGACTGCGGCTTGATTTACCGCCTTCAAATACTGAAGCTCTTCGCTCTCGGCATGAATGTGTTCCTTTTTACTGGTAACGCCAGTAAGTGAGGCTTGAAGCTGGAATCCACCTGAGCCCGGCAATATCGTGGCAGGAGCTTGATACGTAACCGTCTCCGCCCTACCCGGCGCTTTAGTAACCGGCACCGTAAAGCGTCGCCGGTTACTGTCAGTGGCGGTAAGTTTTACTTCAGTATTTCTCAACGCAGACGCCTCAGCGCTCAGCACAATTTCGAAAACATCTTTGATCGTGCCCTTGATGACTCCTGGCGCATCATGGGACTCATCCTGATGCCCCTCTTCGTGCCCCTGCTCCGTAGCGCTATGCTCGGGATGCGCATCTTCGTGATCGGCCCCTTCTCCTTCCTTCCCGTGCTCGTCCCCATGCGCCCCCGCCGCCTCATGACCGTGGTCTTCGCTGCCGGCAACAACGCGCAGCGAGATTAATCTCGGCTTCACGCGGAAGGGGATCTGCTGATGGCGCGTGAAGGTTGGGGCCTTTGCGACGATCGTCAATTTATACTCGCCCGGCTCATCGATCGATATTTTCTGCGAGTAAATGCCATCGTCCGCAATTTTGTCGCCGACACTGCCGTCATCAACTAAGAAACTGCGCAGTATCGGCTCAGAAACCTTATCGGTCGGTATTATTTGAAAGCCATATTTAACGACTCCCGTCATCTGCGGCAGTGTTACCGGCTTCTTCTCCTCATACAAGCGAGCTTGCAGCAGCACTGGATCTTTCGCATTGAAAGAAGACGGCCATTCGGTGATTAATTTGAGATCGGTTAGAACGGTTGCGAAGCCATCGGCGTTGGCTAAGCCGGTGATACGCCACTTACCGGGCGTCGGCTTCTCGACGGTAATTACGTCAAACTTCGTCCCGGTGTACCACTTCAAATTCTCTTTATCGGAGGCCGCATTAAATACCGACTTATCAGGCCCCTCAAGCGTCACGGTGGCGCCCTCTTCCCGATTAATATAAAAAGTCGCCTCGTCGATGTCTTCGTCAATCTGGAACGCTTTGCCGGCCATCGGAACGATCTGCGGCTTTTTTACCACCAAGAAGAGGTCGGCATACGACTCGTGAATTTTATCGGCGCTTGGGGTGAACCAATTGACACCGTCGCTTCCGAGAGCAATTTCAGCCAGCAAATCCTTATCCGCCTGATCGCTAAAATAAAGCGTGTGCACCTTGATACCGTCGGCCTTAAGCGCGGGAAGCTCAGTATTAACTAGCTCAGCGCTATTAGCGGAAGTCGTCGCGCGCGCAGGATCGGGATCCATCTTTCCATCTGAAAGAAGCACGATAATCTGCCGCGCATCTTCGCGAAGGTGACTTTTTAATTCGGAATGCGCGCTCTTAATTGCACCTAAAAGATCAGTGTAGGTTCCGGAACTGCCGACACCCGCTAGCTGCCGAGAAATTTCATCGGTTTGCGCGCGGTCATACTCTGTCAGCGGACGAATTGTTTTTACCACTTCGGAGAATTCGAGAATGCCCAAACGATCGCCAGGCTTCAAAAACTGCGTAAATAGCTTCGCGCCCTCGTCGCGCAAACGCGTCGGATCGGTGGTCAGCATACTGCCCGATGCGTCGAGCAGAAGAATGGCGTCTAGTTTCTCGATACTGTCTTCGGTTTTTAACTCGCGCTGCTCGGCTACCGCAGTGACCGTAAAGAATAGCGCCGCGCACAGCAGTGGCAACGAATAGCAGATGCGGCTAATTAGCCCGCTCTTGATAACGAGCGAGATAGGCTCCTGCTCCTCCCTTCTAAGGGAACGAGAAAAAAAATCCGAAACAGCAGAGAGAACCTTTCGCATCACAGTCTTAATTTGAGTAGCTTTCAAAGCTCCCGTACACTACATAGAATATATATTTACTTGCGGGGGCTTCCTCTGCCCCGAAGAACAAGGTTTTTTCATTCCTTACTCTTTGATTATGCGAGCAAGATTAAAGATACCAAATTTGATATCGCGGTCTTATTTCAACGCTTATCGCAATAAGCCATCAATAAGAATACCATTTTTAGTATTGTTGATGATTTTTGCGGTTACCGATACCCAGAAAGCTTATTGCGACACCCCTTTTGCAATTCCGCCAGCCGAAAAATTGTCGCGCTTGCAGACAGCTCAAATCGAAACCAATAAGGGTAGTATTTTCATAGAGTTATATCCAGAAGATGCACCGATACACGTTGCCAACTTCAAGTATCGCGCTGATAAAGGCCTCTTTCGTAACACATCGTTTAACAAATTTACTTCGGGCTACGTGATCCAGGGTGGTAGCCCTTCCCCAAAACTAAAAGCGAAAAAGTATTCGCTCCCTCCTGAGTTTAATACCCACCCGCACCAACGCGGCAGTATCGGCATGGCGCGCGTAGAAGACATAATCAACCCCGAGCGCAACTCCGACGCCTCGCAGTTTTACATTTTGCTGATGGACAATCCGACTATGGACGGCAAGTACACAACCTTCGGTAAGGTAATCAAGGGATTCGATGTGATGGATCGCTTACGCAAAGGCGACACGATCAAAGATGTTCGCGTGTTCGTTCGGTAACCGATTTTTTTGCCGGCAACCACTTGTCGTCGCGACACACAAAAGATTTCAGAGAGCGAAAGAGGCAATTCAACGCGAAGCACGTTCATCATGGGAGTAAAAATACACCCCTGCTACGGTACGTTCGAAATTTCGTTACAATTCCGGAGATTCCAGATACGAAGTAGGATCAGCCTCGTCCGGCGCACTTGTTCGAGGTTCCGTGCCTTTTAAGAAATACTCGTAGAAAGCACCGGGTGCGCCCTTCTCTGAGAGCAATCCCGTACTTTTATTTATCCAATATGGATCTACCCCCTCCGGCACGCTGAAATCGAGCGGCTCCGAGGCAGTAGGCGGCGGCGGAGTGAACTCGATGCCGAGCCGCTCCGCCTCTTTTTTAGATTCTTCGGTTAATTTCTCATAACGCTTCTTATCCTGCGCTGCGAGAAAATCTCTCATCGCATAAAGGAAAATCGGCGCAGCTACCCGGCCACCAGTCTCCTTATCGCCAATCTCTTTTTTCTGATCGAAGCCAGTCCATACTCCGCATGCCCAGTCGGGGGTAAAGCCGATGAACCAGGCATCCATTTGATCGTTTGACGTTCCCGTTTTACCGGCTGCGGGGCGACCAAGTTCCTTAATGCGGTAGCCGGTGCCGTGCTCAACCACACCGCGCAGCAAGTTTGCCATGAGAAATGCACTGTTCTCGTTAATCGCTTGTGACGCCTGCGCTACCCGTTCGCTGTCATGATCGTAAATAACCTTGCCATCACGATCGATAATTTTATTGACGAGCGAAGACGGGAAAAGAACACCCTTAGCAGGAAAGACACCGTACGCCCTAACGAGTTCGAGCAGGGTTACCTCTGAACTTCCGAGCGCGATTGAGAGATGCCGCCCGATCTCGCTCTCGATGCCAAGCCGGTGGGCATAGCTGACAACGGCATCAACGCCGATACGCGAAACGATCTCGGCAGAAACAAGATTGCGTGATTTCTCGAGCGCGGTGCGCAGCGTAATCGGACCCAAGAACTCTTGGTCAAAGTTTCCCGGCGTCCAAAGCTGATCGCCGACCCGGAAAGTGCGCGGGCTGTCGTATACAATAGTCGACGGCGTGTAGCCGAATCCGTCGACTGCGGCGAGATAGATTACCGGCTTGAACGTTGAACCAGGTTGACGGTGTCCCTGCGTAGCGCGGTTGAAGACGCTGCGCTGGTAGCTGTAGCCGCCAACGATTGAAACCACGTCGCCGGTATGCGGGTTGATTATAGCGGAGGCACCTTCAATATCCGGCGTTTGATCGATGACTACTTCTATCTGCCTAGGGGGAGCATTTTCGGACCCTGACTCTTTGGCTTGCTCTTTTGGATTCGGCTTGAGCGAAACTTCAATCACATCGCCCGTGTGCAGGGTTTCATCGAACGAGCGCACAATTACTTTGTCGCCAGGATCTAAATTTCTTTTTGCCCAACTTGAGGCGCTCAAATCGAGCGTTGCCGAACGGCTCCCCAAGAATACGCGCGCCTGAGAACTTCCGCGCGAATATTGGGTAATCAAGGCGGGAACTACATCATTACTCTCCAACTGATCGTTGATCTGCTGCTGGTAGGTTTTGAGGAAAACAGAATTTTCGGCGTTATCGATATGTCCAATCGGGCCGCGCCAGCCTCGTCGCTTATCCACTTCGCGTAGGCCGGTACGCAGCGCCTTAGTCGCGATCTGATCGGCTTCAATGTCGAGCGTCGTGTGAATTTCAAGACCGTCGCGATCAATATCAATGTCGCGCCAGCGTTGCATCAGGACTTGGCGAACTTCCGAAACGAAATATGGCGAATGCATAATGTTTCCAGTATGCGAAGGCTTCAACTGGAGATCGGCATCGATTGCCTCCTTATACTGATCGCGGCTGATGAATCCGGCTTCGAGCATCTGCCGCAAAACATACGATTGCCGGCGCTTTGCAGCGCCAATATTTCGTATCGGGGAATACTTCGAGGGTGCCTGCGGCAGACCGGCGAGAATAGCAGCCTGCGCCAAGGAAAGTTGATCGGGTGTCTTCTGGAAATAAATCCATGCAGCGGCCTTGATACCGTACGCGCCGTTACCAAAAAAAATTTGATTGAGGTACAGTTCGAGAATTTCGTCTTTGGTAAACCGGCCCTCGAGCCGATAGGACAGAATCGCCTCCTTGGCCTTACGCTCGATACTTTTTTCGGAAGTCAGCAGTAAGTTTTTAACTACTTGCTGAGTAATCGTCGAACCGCCCTGACGCGCTTCTCCGGTGGTCATGTTTTTATAAAACGCGCGCAAGATACTGTACGGATCGATACCAGGATGACGGTAAAAGTCGGCGTCTTCCGAAGCGATGAAGCAGTTACGTACCAGCTGCGGCACATCTTTAATCTTGATTGGATAGCGGCGCTCATCGCTGTAGAACTCTGCAATTACGGTGCCGTCATTAGAGTATACCTTAGAGGCGGCTGGCGGACGGTAATCTTCGACACGCGTTAATCGGGGAAGATCGCGCGTAATATAATGATAGCCCCAGAACAAGAAGCCGGCAGCAGCGACACCCGTTACGACACAGATAAAAAGAACTATCCAAAGTTCCGTAGGAAGCCCTGAATGAAGCGCTTCCAT